>CAYHZG010000010.1:0-14449 GCA_964361105.1 uncultured Candidatus Saccharibacteria bacterium | reverse complement strand
GGGAACAGTCGTCACCGGGAAAGTTGAAAGAGGAAAATTAAAACTTAACGAGGAAGTTGAAATCGTTGGTTTGAAACCGACTCAGAAAACCATTGTTACCGGCGTTGAGATGTTTAACAAACAGATGGATGAAACCATTGCCGGCGACAATGTTGGATTATTGTTGCGAGGAGTTAAAAAAGAAGACGTTTCCCGCGGTCAGGTTATTGCCAAACCCGGCTCAATCACTCCTCATACTGAATTTGAGGCAGAAATTTATATCTTGACTAAAGAAGAAGGCGGTCGCCACACTCCGTTTTTTGCCGGCTATAAACCCCAGTTTTATGTCCGAACGACTGATGTCACCGGCGAGGTTTTTTTGCCGCAGGGTTCAGAAATGGTCATGCCGGGCGACACCGTTAATCTGAAAATTAAACTGATTGCGCCGGTTGCCCTGGAAGAAAAAATGAGATTTGCCATTCGCGAAGGAGGCAAGACCGTCGGAGCCGGAGTGGCGACAAAAATTATTACCTGACGGAACATGATTTAAGTAATTGGGCTAGTAGGCCCAATTTAGTTCTTTAACTATGGTGAAGCCCAAGAAAGAAAAAGAAAAAGATGTTGAACAACGAATAAGAATCCGTTTGAAAGCTTTTGACAGCCGGATTATAGATAAATCAGCCAAGCAAATTATTGAAACTTTGGATAAGCTGGATGTAAAGACAATCGGGCCGGTTCCGCTACCAACGGAAATATCAAAATTCACAGTTAATCGTTCAACCTTTGTCCATAAAGACAGTCGCGAACAGTTTGAGATGAGGATTCATAAACGCTTGATTGAAATTCCCAATCCGAATCCAAAAATTATTGATGCTTTAATGAATTTGAGTTTACCCGCGGGAGTTGATATTGAGATTAAAATGTGATATAGTCTAGTTGTTTACAGGGGCAAATCAATTTAGCGTGAAAATTTTGAGACAAATTCGAGGAGCTCGGAGCGAAGTGTACTTCGCTACATGAGCGACGAGCGACAAAGAATTTGGCCAAAATCTTCACGCCCTCTGAGGGAAGCTAAATTTATGTTCAATTTCTGTGTCAGGCCTCGTCAATGTATCAAAGTACATTTTCCTCGGCCTTCCTTGAACTTGAATATCCTTTAGCTTCTAAATTGATTTATCCTGTAAACAACTAGACCGCATCAGCCCCCGATATATGAAGAACAAATATCTGTTCCAATATAAGAAATGATTTGCTTTAGCGAATTTCCTTCGTGGGCGCGCTGAAGCGCCTTTTTAATTTCATGGCAGAAGTTATTGGCAAAAAATTAGGAATGTCCCAATTATTCAAAGAAGACGGTCGGGTTATCCCGGTGACTTTGATTGAGGCAGATTCATTAGAAAATCTGGAAATCAAGGAAGGAGACAAAGTTAAGGTGAGCGGAATTTCTAAAGGCAAAGGTTTTCAGGGGGTGGTAAAGAGGCACGGTTTTTCCGGTTTGCCAGCTAGCCACGGCCACAAGGGAATGGAAAGAGCTCCCGGTTCAATCGGCCAAAGATTTCCCCAGCACACTTTAAAAGGAATCAGGATGGCCGGCCATATGGGGGTAAATAAAGTTACGGTAAGAAATTTAGAGGTAGTTAAGATTGATAAAGAATTGGGCTTTATAGCGGTTAAAGGGGCAGTCCCGGGAAGACGCGGAACGGTGTTAAAGATAATAGGTTTATAAATTGAAAATTATGAAAGTCGGTTTATACAATCAAAAAGCAGAAAAAATAGGAGAGGTTAATTTGCCAGACCGGATTTTTAATATTGAGATTAATCCGGATTTGGTTAATCAGGCAGTTTTAACCCAGATGGCCAACGTCCGACAACCTTTAGCTCACACCAAAGGGAGAGGTGAAGTCAGGGGAGGCGGCAAAAAACCGTGGCGGCAAAAAGGCACTGGTCGGGCGCGCCATGGTTCAATTCGCTCGCCTATTTGGAAAGGCGGCGGCGTGACTCACGGTCCGCTTAAAGAAAAAATATATTCAAAAAAGATGAATAAGAAAGCCAAACAAAAGGCCTTGTTTATGGCCTTGAGCTCAAAAGTCAAAGACAATCAGTTAATGGTTTTGGATCTTATTTCTTTAAATGAAACAAAGACCAAAAGGATGAAAGAAATTTTAGAAAAGATTTCTGTCAATTTCAATGACTATAAGAAGACAAGAAAGAAGCATGATTCAATTTTGTTGGTCCAACCCGATTCAGATAAAAATTTGATTAAAGCAACCAAGAACTTAGATTTTGCAAAAATAGTCCGGGCTGACAGTTTGAATACGACGGATGTTTTGGAGAAAAAGTATCTGGTTTTGTTAAAAGAGGCGATTCCAGTGATAGAGAAAACGTATCTTAAATATGGATAAGAATCCATATAATTAATTCGCTCGGATGAACTGAAATAACTTTCAATCATCCTCGCTCATAATTATAAAATGGCATTATTCAAAAGAAAAAAAGAACCCTCCTTCGCTAAAGCTACGGAGGGCAAGGAGAATAAGGAAGCCGAGAAGAGAGAGGCCAAGGTTGGGTTACCCCAAGGCAAAGACCCAAGGTTTTATAAGATAATTGAAAAACCAGTCGTGACCGAGAAGGCAGTTAATTCATCAGGCAAAAATAAGTACGTTTTTAGGGTTTGGCAAAAGACCAATAAAGTTGAAGTCAAGAAGGCGATTGAAAAACTGTATGATGTGAAAGTTAAAGATGTGAGAATTATAAACACGCTTGGTAAAAAAAGACAGGTTGGCCGTTTTGAGGGCTGGAAGCCCGGCTTTAAAAAGGCAGTGGTAACTTTAGAAAAAGGATACACCATAGAAGTATCTCACGCTTAATTTTATGAAACAATATCGTCCAACAACCCCAAGCAGGCGCCAGATGACCGGATATGATTTTGGCGGTTTAAGCAAAAAAAGGCCCTTGAGGGCACTGGTTAAAAGCTTTAAAAGAAGTTTGGGTAGGGCAAATACCGGACGCATTACGTCATGGCATCGCGGCGGCGGCCATAAAAAATTGTATCGATTGATTGATTTTAAACAATTTAAAATTGATATTCCGGCAAAAGTTAAAGCCCTTGAGTATGATCCTTTTAGGAGCGCAAGAATCGCCTTGGTTACTTATCCTGATGGCGAAAAAAGATATATTTTGGCTCCAGAAGGGTTTAAAGTCGGAAGTAAAATCCAAACATTTTCGGCTAAAGGGAGCCTCGAAATCGGAAACCGCATGAAATTAAAATACATACCTCAAGGAACCATGGTTCATAACATTGAGTTAAATCCAGGTCAGGGTGGAAAGATTGCCCGTGGAGCCGGTTCATCTGCCCAGGTTCTTGCCACTGAAGGTAAATATACTCAGTTAAAGATGCCTTCCGGCGAAATCAGGATGGTTTTGGCGGAAAGCTATGCTTCAATCGGCCAAATTTCAAACCCGGAGCATATTCATATAAATTTAGGCAAGGCCGGGCGGTCGCGTTGGCTTGGCCGACGACCTCGTGTTCGCGGTTCAGCCATGAATCCGGTTGATCATCCTCACGGCGGCGGCGAAGGCGCTCAGCCGATTGGTCTTACCGGTCCGAAAACTCCTTGGGGCAAACCAGCCCGGGGAGTAAAGACAAGAAAGAGGAAAAAGAAGTCAGATAATTTGATTATTAGAAGGCGTAAATAAGTTTTTGTCCAAGAGCGAAGCGATTGGTAACAAAAAGTTACCGAGCACTCAGCAAAGAAAATCATTCTTACTGCTGAGTGCTCGGTGTCAGAGCACACAATAAAATTATGTGCTCGATCGAGCACATAACAGAGTTAAGTGCTCTGACTCAATGTTGTAGCTATTCGCTTCGCTCATAGACAACATTCGCATGTCCAGGTCACTTAAAAAAGGTCCATACGTTGATCAAAAGTTGCTCAAAAAGTTGAGTCGACTTAAAGCAGGCGACAAAACAGTGATTAAAACCTGGTCACGGGATTCGACCATTATCCCTGAAATGATTGGTTTTACCATCGGGGTTCATAACGGTAAAATCCACATTCCGGTTTTCATCACCGAGGAAATGGTCGGCCACAAGCTGGGAGAGTTCAGCTTGACCAAAAAATTTACGAGGCATGGTGGAAAAATGCAAAGAGAGCTTGAGGCCCAGGCCAAGCAGAAAGAAATAGAAGTCGCTCAAGCAGCTAAGGCAGCACCAGAAGAGACGAAGAAATAAGCGTAAGAACGATTGAATTTACTTCGCTTGCCCCAGATGAAAATAAATTTTCACCTGAGGGCTCGCTAGTAAATATAATCATGCCACAAATAACTGCCCAATTAAATTATTTACGGATAACCCCCCGAAAAGTCAGGGCGGTAGTTGATATTTTAAAAGGTTTAGATGTTGATTCAGCTCAGGCTCAGTTAAGGTATTTGACCAAAAGATCGGCTAAACCCTTAAGCAAGCTTTTGGATTCAGCCGTCGCCAATGCCCGGAATAATTTTGGTTTGGATAAAAACTACCTCTATATAAAAGAAATAACCGTGAATGAAGGGATGAAGCTTAAAAGGTTTAAGCCAAAGGGTTTTGGTTTAGCAATGCCGATTCAAAGAAAAACATCGCACATAAAGGTGGTTTTAGACGAACTAGAAGGAGAAAAGAGAAAAAAGAAAGAAGAGGCAGTGGCTAAGATGCCAAAAATTGAACCCTCCTTCGCTAAAGCTCCGGAGGGTAAGGAAAAGAAAGAAGTTAAAGTTGAACGAAAACTTAAAGCAAAAAAAGAAATAGAAAAAGTTTCCAAAAAAGGAACTTTTGGCAGAATCAAGACATTGGGTCGTAGGATGTTTCAAAGAAAGGCAGTTTAAACACTTAAAGTATGGGACAAAAAATATCACCAATTTCAATGAGAATCGGTTTTAGCCAGGACTGGCGGTCCCGCTATTTTTCCAAGCGCGATTTAATCAAGTATTTGAAAGATGATGTTCGGATAAGGCAATTTCTGGAAAAAAAGTTAAGGTTTATGGGCGTGGCTTTACTTGAGATTGAAAGAAACCCTGGGCAGCTGAAAGTCATAATTCATACCTCAAGGCCCGGTTTGATTATTGGTCGGGCTGGTTCGGGTAGTGACGAGCTGAAAAAAGAGATTGACAGATTGGTCAAAGACAAAACGCCGGTAAGAATTGAAATTCAGGAATATAAAAATCCTGAAACATCGGCTAATATCATGGCCGAACAGATTGTTGAACGGATCGAGAGAAGAATGCCGTTTAGAAGAACCATGAAACAGGCCCTGGCTAAAATCGGGTCACATCGGGAAGTCAAAGGGGTAAAAATTGAAATCAAAGGCCGCCTGAACGGGTCGGACATTGCCAGAACCGAACATATGGAAGATGGTTTGATGCCTTTGCAAACCCTGACGGCTGATATTGATTTTGCTAAAAATACCGCCTATACCACTTATGGAACCGTTGGGGTAAAGGTTTGGATATATAAAGGAAATGTTGCAACCAAGAAGAATTAAACATCCAAAAGTTCATAAGGGCCGTTTAAGAGCAATCGCCACTCGCGGAACCGATTTGTCATTCGGTTCTTATGGCTTGAAAGCAATGGAGTCAAATTGGCTTACGGTTAATCAGTTAGAGGCAGCGAGACGCACCCTGCTTAGGTATCTTCAAAAAGGAGGGAAAATTTGGATTAGGGTTTTTCCAGATAAGCCCCGGACGGCCCGAAGTCCAGAACTTGGCATGGGCGGCGGCGCCGGTAGTTTGAGCCACTTTGTGGCGCCGGTTGAAGCCGGAAAAGTGATATTTGAACTTGACGGCGTTTCAGAAGAAGTAGCCAAAGAGGCCCTGGAATTAGCCAGTCATAAACTGCCGATTAAAACAAAATTTATAAAAAGATAAGTTTTTGTCTGCGAGCGTAAGCGAGCAGCTACAAAAAGTTACCGAGCACTCAGCAGTGAAAGTGATTTTCTTTGCTGAGTGCTCGGTGCGCAAATAAGAAAATAATTTTATGGATAAAATTATACGTAAAAGAAGGTTAAAGGGAATCGTGGTTTCAGATAAAATGACCAAAACCGTGGTTGTTTCAATTGTCCGTTTAAAGAAGCATCCGAAATATAAAAAGTATTTTAAGGTGACAAAAAAGTTCAAGGCCCATGACGAAAATAACGAATACCATGTCGGGGATAGAGTTTTAATAGAAGAAACAAAGCCGATGTCAAAAGATAAAAGATGGAGAGTCGTTTCTAAATTGTGATTCAACTAAGAAGTATTATTTCAGTAGCCGATAACTCTGGCGCCAAAATTATTGGCGTAATTCGAGTTTTGAAAGGTCATAAAGGAAAATATGGAGAAGTAGGAGATATTATTGTTGGTTCGGTCAAAGAAGCCGAACCAAGAGCCAAAAGCGGGATTAAGAAAAAAGATGTTATCCGGGCTTTGATTGTAAGACAAAAAAAACCATTAAGAAGAAAAGATGGGTCATATATAAGATTTGATGATAATGCCGTAGTGGTTATTGAAGGCAAGGAGCCCAAAGCCACTAGAATTTTTGGCCCAGTGGCAAGAGAAGTTAAGGAAAGAGGTTTTAACACCATTGCTTCAATGGCTGAAGAATTAGTATGAAATTAAGAACTGGCGACAATGTCATAATGTTAATTGGTAAAGACCGTGGTAAAACCGGCAAGGTTTTGCGCGCTTTCCCAAAGGATTACAAAGTTATAGTGGAAGGATTGAACCTGGTTAAAAAACACCAGAAGCCTAAAAGACAGGGCCAAAAAGGGGAAGTAGTTTCAAGACCAAGGCCAATTGATATTTCAAATGTAATGCTTGTCTGCCGGCATTGTGGAAAGCCAGCCCGGATGGGTATCAAGCACGAAGACAAAAAACTAATCAGAATTTGCAAAAAGTGTAAAGGCGAAAATTAAGTTTTTGTCTGAGCGCAGCGAAGCGAGCACAGTTACAAAAAGTTACCGAGCACTCAGCAAAGAAAATCATTCTTACTGCTGAGTGCTCGGTGTCAGAGCACACAATAAAATTATGTGCTCGATCGAGCACATAACAGAGTTAAGTGCTCTGACTCAATGTTGTAGCTACTCGCTACGCTCGCAGACAACATTGGTATGCCACGATTATTAGACAAATATCGTAAAGAAGTAATACCATCAATGATGAAAAGGTTTGGATACCCAAATATTATGGCTGTACCCAAGATTGAAAAAGTGGCGGTTAATATCGGATCAGGAAGAATTGGAACCGATAAGAATTTTAAAGAAAGGGTCGAAAGGGATATTGCTTTGATTACCGGCCAAAAGCCGGCCCAAAGAGCCGCTAGAAAATCAATTTCCGGTTTTAAAATCAGGCAGGGTATGGTGGTTGGTTTGGTCTCAACTTTAAGAGGAAAAAGAATGTATGATTTTCTTGACCGGCTTATTGCTATTGCTTTACCAAGATCGCGCGACTTCAGAGGGATTGAAATCAAATCATTTGACCAAAAGGGTAGTTTGAATATTGGCATTAAAGAACAGATAATTTTTCCGGAAGTGGTGTATGAATCGTCAAAAGACATTTTTTCTTTTCAGGTTACGGTTGCGACCACGGCCAAAACCAAAGAAGAAGGAGTCGAATTATTGAAATTAATTGGGTTTCCAGTGAAAAGTTAATTAATGTAGCTCTCCTACGCTAAAGCTACGGAGGAGCACTTCTTCGCTAAAAATGAAGAATGCTTGCACTTCGTAGCTCCGCAGGAGCGAAGAAGTGGCTAAAAAATCATTAATCGCCAGATTAGAAAGACCAAAGAAACATAAAATTCAAAAAAGGAATCATTGTTTTATCTGTGGTCGGACAAGGGGGTATATCAGGAAGTTTGGATTATGCCGAATACATTTTCGCGAATTAGCATCAAGGGGCGAAATCCCGGGAGTTAAAAAATCAAGCTGGTAGCAAGGCGAAGGTTCCAGCGAAGCTGGAATCGCCTCGTATGAATCAATAATAAAATAATAAATTAGACATGGATACAATTTCTGACTTTTTCATCAGAATTAAAAACGCTTACCTGGTTAAAAAAGACCGGGTGGTTATTCCTTTTTCAAAAATGAAATACGAGATGGCTAAAATTTTAGAACAAAATGGTTTTGTTTCAGCAGTTAGGAAGAAGAAAAAAGCCAAGCAAAATGGCTATGAACAATTGTTTCTTGATTTGAAACTAAAATACGATAATGGGGCAGCTTCATTTAATGATGTCAGGTTGGTTTCAAAGCCGGGTCGGAGGATCTATTTAAAAAATACCGAAATCAGACCGGTTAGGGATGGTTATGGCATTTTGATAATTTCAACTTCCAAAGGAATTATGACTGGTGATGATGCCAAAAAACTTGGTATCGGCGGTCAGGCTATCGCCAAAGTGTGGTAAAAACTATGTCACGAATAGGCAAGCAACCAATTAAAATCCCCCAAGAAGTTCAAATAAAGATTGAGGATGGTTTGATTTTGGTGAAAGGGCCCAAAGGCGAGGTTTCCAGAAAAGTTCACGATTTAGTCATAATCGAAGAAAGCGACGGTTCAATTGTAGTGAAACCTAAAAATGATTCCAAGGCAGCAAGGGCTTTGTGGGGCACCTTTCGTTCTTTGGTTAATAGTATGGTCAAAGGAGTAAAAGACGGCTTTGAGAAAGTTTTGGTTTATGAAGGCATTGGTTTTAAATCGGAGGTAAAAGACGATTCGTCAATAGAATCTGGCAAAGTTTTGGAACTTAATGTTGGATTCACTCATCCGGTGAGAGTGGCAGCACCAAAAGGTATTAACTTTAAAACCGAAAAAAACCAGATTACTGTTTCCGGGGCAGATAAAGAACTGGTAGGACAAACGGCTGCCAATATAAGAAAAGTTAAGCCGCCAGAACCATATAAAGGAAAAGGCATCAGATACAAAGACGAAATTATAATTAGAAAAGCCGGCAAGAAAGCAGTAGCCGCAGGATAGACATTCCAAATGGATACTAAAACAAAACGAAAAAATAGAATAAGGCGACATAAACGTGTTAGAGCGGTGGTTAAAGGTACAAAAGATCGGCCGCGGCTTTCTGTTTTCCGTTCGGCTAATCATATCTATGCCCAGTTGATTGACGATGTCAAAAGTATTACCTTACTTAGTTCAAGCGACCTAGAAGAAGCTTTAGATAAGAATAAAAGCAAAGTTGCTTTTAAAGTCGGAGAAATTTTAGCGGTAAAAGCATTGAAGAAAGGAATAAATAATGTTGTTTTTGACCGAGGTGGTTATAAATATCACGGTCGGGTCAAGGCCTTGGCCGAAGGAGCTAGGCAAGGCGGATTAAAATTTTAGTAAATTATGGCTGAACCAAAAATAATACAAAAAGAGGAAACAAAAATGAATGAAGTCCCGATGCCAAAGGCATCGAGGATCCTCGACGACCAAGTCGTCGGGACTGAAAAATCAGCCGTCTTAGAAATTCCATCTGAGCCGGTTTTGGAAGAAATTAAATCAGAAAAAGAAATCATTGCTCGACTTGATAGTAAGGTTGAGGAATACGATCAGAAGGTTTTGGATATTGCTCGGGTTACTCGGGTGACTAAAGGCGGCAAAAGATTTACTTTTCGGGCGGCAATTATCATTGGCAACAGGAACGGAAAGGTGGGTTTTGGGATTGGCAAGGGCCGCGATGTTGCCCAGTCGGTTGAAAAGGCCTTTAGGCAAGCCAAAAAATATTTGATTAACGTGGTTTTCAAGGAAAATACGATTCCCCACCAGGTTGAGGCAAAATTTGGAAGTGCGGTCGTGTTTTTAAAGCCGGCATCTCGTGGAAGCGGGGTTAGGGCTGGCGGGCCGGTGCGGGTGATTGCCAAACTGGCTGGGATTGAAGACATATCGGGAAAAATAATTTCAAAGACAAATAATAAAATAAACATTGCCAAGGCAACAATTGAGGCACTGAGCAAACTGAAGCTTAAGAGATGATGCAATTACATAATTTAAAACCAACAGAAAAGAAGAAGCATCGAAAGCGGGTTGGCCGCGGGGGTAAGCGCGGCACCTATTCTGGTAAGGGATTAAAGGGACAAAAATCCAGGGCCGGTGCCGGAATAAAGCCAGGATTTCGAGGAGGTGATACTCCGCTTTGGAAAAAATTCCACAAGGCCAGAGGCGCTTCAAAAAAAGTTGATGCAAAGAATCGCGGCTTTCAGCTTCGCCATCCCAAATCATCTGTCGTTAATCTAAGGGATTTGAATAGAAGATTTAATGAAGGTGAGACGGTTTCGCCCCAAACACTACTGGAGAAGCGGTTGGTGAAAAAAATCAAGCATGGTGTTAAGATTTTAGGTAAAGGCGAACTCCGCAAAAAATTAATTTTCAAAGGGGTGGGGATGTCAAAGAGTGTCAAGGAAAGAATTGTAAAAATGTAGCTCTCCTTCGCTAAAGCTCTCTCCTTCAGTAAACTTTCGGAGAGCAGGTCGGAATAGCACTTCGACTTGTCCTCTGAAGTTTTAACGAAAGAGGAAGCTCCGAAGGAGCGAAGAAGTGGGTAGAATACTAAAACTATTTAAAATTCCCGATTTGAGAAAAAGAGTTTTTTTTATATTAGGGCTTTTAGTTATCTTCAGAATCGCGGCGGCAATTCCAGTGCCTGGAATTGACAGTTCGCGTCTGGCCCAGTTTTTCGCCCAAAATCAACTCTTTGGTTTAATCAGTTTATTCACTGGCGGCGGGCTTGAGACTCTTTCCATTATTATGCTTGGCGTTGGTCCCTATATTACCGCCTCAATCATTATGCAGCTTTTGACCATGATTTTCCCCCAGCTTGAACAAATGTATAAGCATGAAGGTGAGGCCGGCCGCCAGAAATTCAATCAGTACTCCCGCCTTTTAACTGTTCCCTTGGCCTTGCTTCAAGGATTCGGGTTTTTAACTTTGCTTTCAAGGCAAGGAGTCATCGGTGTTTTATCTTTGAATCAATGGCTTGTTGCTTTAATCGTGGTGACAGCCGGAACAATGTTTGTCATGTGGCTTGGCGAACTGATTTCTGAAAAAAATCTTGGCAATGGGATTTCACTTTTGATTTTTGCCGGAATTGTTGCTCAAGGACCCCAAGCCATTAGACAGCTTTATTTTGGCTATGACCCAAGCCAACTCTTTACTTATTTAGGTTATTTTATTTTGGCTTTGATAATAATCAGCGGCGTGGTTTATATCACCGAGGCCCAGAGGCAGATCCCGATAAATTATGCCAAGCGCGTGCGCGGCTTTAGGATGTACGGCGGCGTTTCTACTTATCTGCCTTTGCGGGTTAATCAGGCCGGAGTGATTCCAATAATTTTTGCTCTTTCAATTTTGCTTTTCCCGGGAATGGTGGCTAACTTTTTTGTCGGTTCAAAAATTGCCTTTCTTTCAAATCTGGCCAATACTTTTAACCAGTTCATAAATAACCAGCTGATTTACGGGAGTTTGTATTTTATTTTAGTTGTCGGTTTTACTTATTTTTATACGGCTATTACCTTTGACCCAAAATCAATTTCAGAAAATATTCAGAAACAGGGCGGCTATATTCCCGGCATTCGGCCAGGCCCCTCCACCACCCAGTTTTTGGGCCATTTGTTAAATAGAATTACTCTGGTAGGAGCGCTTTTTCTTGGCTTGATTGCGGTTCTGCCGTCAATTGTCCAGGGCTTTACCGGAATTTCTGCTTTTGCTCTTGGCGGGACCTCTCTTTTAATTATGGTTTCGGTGGCCTTGGAGGTGATGAAACAGGTAGATAGTCAGCTCTCGATGTATGAGTACTAAAAAGCCTGTATCGGCAACACCAATTTCTTCTCTTGAGACACTTCTTGGAAATGGCTCGCCACTTTGCTCGAGTTGCCGATAAGTAGGGCGTGTCTACCCCTTTATCCCCTACCTTATAAGCGGCAACTCTTCGCAAAGATACCGGCCATTTCACAAGACACCCTCAGGTTCAGAAATTGGCATTGCCTCACGTCTTTTTAGTTTTTACTTATTTTGGTATTGTTTTAATGATGTACAAAGTCATTTTTTTAATTGGGCCGCCGGGGTCGGGAAAGGGAACCCAGGCGGATTTATTAGCCAAAGACCTTGGTTTTTATCATTTTGAAATCTCAAAAGTGATTGAGAAAAAATTTAAGGAAGCAGATTCGAATGATAAGGAAATTAGCCATCAAAAAGAGCATTGGATTTCTGGAGAATTGGTTCATCCGGAACTGGTAGCCAAATGGTTTAGAGAAGAAGTAGAAAAGCTTAAAGATAAAGTTAACGGTTTTGTTTTTAGTGGTTCAGGAAGAACGCTTCCGGAAGTCCAAGAAGAGCTTGGTTATTTAGAAGAAATTTATGGCAAAGAAAACATTGCGGCTGTTGAGATTAAACTAAGCGAAGAAGAGGCAGTAAAGAGAAACAGTCATCGCCGGATTTGCGCGAAAAACCGCCATCCGATTCCAAATTTCCCGGAATATGAAAATATCAAAGTCTGTCCTGAAGATGGTTCGGAAATAATTACTCGGGAATTAGACAAACCGGAAATCATAAAAGAGCGGTATCAGGTTTACTTAAAAGAAACTGCGCCGGTGATTGATTATTTCAGGCAAAATGGATATAAGGTGAAAGAGATAAATGGCGAACAGCCAATTGAAAAGGTGTTTAGAGATATTAAGAAGCAGTTATGATTCCAATAAAAACCGAAGAGGAAATTAAAATAATGAAACAGGGCGGGAAAATTTTGGCAGAGATATTAAAGAAGTTGGCGAAAGAAGTTAAGCCTGGAATTACCACTTGGAGCTTGGAAGAAAAAGCCCGCGAATTAATCAAAAAGTATCCGGACACAGAGCCGGCTTTTTTAGGATTCAATGATTATCCGGCCATACTTTGCGTTTCCATAAACGAGGAAATTGTTCATGGTTTGCCATCAAAAAGAAAAATACTGCCTGGGGACTTGGTGAGTTTAGATTTTGGGATAAAATACAAAGGATTAAATATTGATTCGGCGACTACGGTTTTATTGAAAACCAAAAATGATTCTAAGTTAGGATTAAAAGAAAAACTGATAGAGGCAACAAAAGAATGTTTGAATAAAGGAATTTCAGTGGCTAAAATTGGCAATACCATCGGTGATATTTCAAATGTCATTCAAAAGCATGCCGAGAAGAACGGCTTTTCGGTGATTCGCGATTTAGTCGGCCACGGCATCGGCCGCGAACTTCATGAGGAGCCGGAAGTGCCTAATTTCGGCCGAGCTGGTACCGGAGCAAAATTAAAAGAGGGAATGACTATTGCCATTGAACCGATGCTTTCAGCCGGTTCCTACGAACTGATTGAAGACAAAAAAACCTTGGCCTGGAAAACAAAAGACAATTCTTTATCAGCTCATTTTGAACACACGGTCGCAATAACTAAAAATGGGCCATTGATTCTGACAGAATAAACTTGTTATAGTTTAAAAATGCATTTATCAGTCATAATTCCCGCTTATAATGAAGCCAAGAGAATCTCCAGAACCCTTATTTCGATAAGGGATTATTTGTCCAGACAATCTTATGATTGGGAGGTTTTTATCGTTAATGACGGTTCAACAGATAATACGGTTGAAGTGGTAAGGAATTTTGCTTCAGAGAACCGAAGTTTTAAAATCATAGACAACAAAGAAAACCA
The DNA here is from genome assembly GCA_964361105.1 of uncultured Candidatus Saccharibacteria bacterium. Lineage (GTDB taxonomy): Bacteria > Patescibacteriota > Minisyncoccia > 2-02-FULL-40-12 > 2-02-FULL-40-12 > CAYHZG01. The sequence continues at coordinate 808 of CAYHZG010000010.1, read as the reverse complement.
CGGCAAGGGTTATGTAGTGAGACAGGGGATGCTTGAAGCCAAAGGCGACTTTCGTTTTTTTACTGATGCTGATAATTCAACTTCTATAGACCATTTGGAAAAATTCTGGCCCCATTTTAGTAAGGGATATGACATTGTTATTGCTTCTATTGCCATTAAGGGAGCCACTCGTGCCCACTCAGAAAAATTTTATAAACGCTGGTTTGGAAAATTTGGCAATCTCTGGATTCAGCTGTGGCTTTTACCCGGCATTTGGGATACCAGACGCGGCTTTAAAGTGTTTACAAAAAAAGCAGCTGAAGATGTTTTTTCAAAAGTCAGAGAACAGGGCTGGATTTTTGACGATGAAGTTTTAGCTTTAGCCAGAAAGTTAAAGTATAAAATAAAAGAAGTTCCGATTCATTGGGTTAATGACCCCGAATCCAAGGTGAAGTTGAGAGATTACCCCAAATCTTTTATTGGTATTTTAAAAATAAGATGGAATTTATTAACCGGGAGATATAGTTTAAAATAGATTCATGCCAGGTATGGATAAACTGCTAAACGAATTCAGGCAGGATTTGGTTTCAGGAGAGTGGGTTTTAGTTTCTGCGGGCAGGGCCAAAAGGCCTCATCCAAAAATGAAAAGGGAGGTGGTGGATACTTCTAAAGAGAACTGTCCTTTTGAAGATTTATTTAAAAGCGGTCAAGAGATTGTCTGGGGTTATCCGGATAGCCAGAATTGGGAAGTTATGGTAATCAAAAACAAGTATCCGGCCGTTCAATATGGCGTTTGTATGCCGGAAGAAGAATTCGGGCCTTCAAAAAT
>CAYHZG010000009.1:0-14543 GCA_964361105.1 uncultured Candidatus Saccharibacteria bacterium | reverse complement strand
ATGCCGGGCATTGGCCAGGGAATCGCCGAGCGAATTGAGGAATACATAAAGACCAGACATATTAAGGATTACGAGCGTTTGAAAAAACAGGTGCCGGTTGATATTTCTGGCTTAACTTCAATTGAAGGCCTCGGCCCAAAAAGCGTTTACAAACTTTATAAAAAACTGGGCATCAAGACGGTCAACGAGTTAGAAAAAGCGGCCAAGGCCGGAAAATTAAGAGATCTTGAGGGCTTTGGCGAAAAGTCAGAGCAAAAAATTTTAAAGGGCATAGAGTTTGCGAAAAAAGGCCAGGGCCGTTTTATTTTGGGTTTTGTTTTCCCGACGATTAAGTCAATTTTGGAGCGGATTAAAAAACTGCCTTATGTTGAAATTGCTGAACCAGCTGGTTCAATAAGACGGATGCAGGAGACAGTCGGCGACTTAGATATTTTGGCGATTTCCAAAGAGCCGGAAAAAGTGATTGATTACTTTGTTAAAATGACCGAAGTAGCCCATATTTACGGCAAGGGCCCGACTAAAGCTAATGTCCGCTTAAAAAACGGAATGGATGCTGATTTAAGGGTTTTAGAACCTAAATCTTTTGGCGCGGCCTTGCAGTATTTTACCGGCGATAAATACCACAATATTGCTGTCAGGGAGCTGGCCATTAAGAAAGGATATAAGTTGAGTGAATATGGATTATTTAAAGGCAAAAAAATGATTGCCGGAAAAACCGAAGAGGAAATTTATGAAAAATTAGGTCTTGAATGGATGCCGCCTGAAATCAGAACTAATTCAGGAGAACTGGATGCCGCTAAAGAAAGGAGGCTGCCAAAATTAGTTGAATATGGCTCTTTAAAAGGAGATCTACAAATTCAGACTGATTGGAGTGATGGCAATAATTCAATTAAGGAGATGGCTGAAGCCGCCAAAAAACATAATCTGGAGTATATTCTTATCACTGATCATACCAAGGCTTTAGCCATGACTGGCGGAGCTGATGAAAAAAGAATTTTAAAACAGATGGCGGAGATAGACAAGATTCAGAAAAAAATCAGCGGCATAAAAATTTTAAAAGGAGCGGAAGTAGATATTTTGAAAGACGGAAAAATGGATATTTCTGATGAAGTTTTATCAAAACTTGATGTTGTTGGTGGAGCAGTTCATTCGCATTTCAACTTACCAGAAAAGGAACAAACCCAGAGAATAATTAGGGCAATGGAAAATCCAAATGTTGATATAATTTTTCATCCAACCGGCAGGATGGTTCAAAAAAGAGAAGCATATAAAGTTGATATGGATGAGTTAATAAAGGCAGCTAAGAGAACTAAAACCATCATGGAAATAGACGCTTATCCAAGCAGGCTTGATTTGAAAGACGAATATATCCGAAAAGCGGTTGAGGCCGGAGTCAAACTATCAATTGATTCGGATGCTCATAGTACAATTCATTTTCAGTATTTGGAATTCGGGATTGGTCAGGCCAGGCGTGGTTGGGCAGAAGCCAAAGATATTATTAATACGAGAGGTTGGAAAGAGATGTTGGGGTTACTAAAATGAAAAAGCCCTCAAATCAAGAAGTCGGACAGAGCCACAAGGTGCTGGACGTGGGTTAGACGTCTAACAACCCAATGGCCTAACCAATCACTGATTCGAGGGCACGGAGTCATCTCCCGCCAATAGCTTTAGCGCACTCTCGGGCCGTTAGAGAGGATTGCTCCTCTCGCGAGCCCATGAGGCGTCAATCAAGGACTTTCGTCCTCAACATGATGCTTTTGGTGGAATCTTACCTCCGCTGATTTTAGTTCATACCAAACGATTGAGGGGTATGTCAAATAAAAAAGTGCTTAAATTGTTTATAGAGAGTGGATTAAAAATGGACCCAAAACTAACCGAATTTCAAAGAAAAGTATACCCGGCAGTAGAAATCCGACTTATTCTTTAAGTTTTTGTTTTTTAAACCTTGAATTTATGAAATCTAAAAATAAAATATTCAAAGTAAAGAAGTATAAAAAAGAATGGAAGAACCTGTCGGATTTTCACTACCGGGTATATAATGTAGTTAAGAAAATCCCAAAAGGGCAGGTTTTAACTTACAAAAAAGTCGCTTATCTAGTCGGTTCGCCAGGGGCCTATCGAGCCGTCGGCAATGCTTTAAACAAAAATCCGTTCGCGCCGGAAGTACCGTGCCACCGGGTTATCAAGAGCGATGGCAAGATTGGAGGGTATGCAAAAGGAACGAGAATTAAAATTAGATTATTGAAGAAAGAAGGTTATTTATGAATTATAGAATCTTACTGGTTGGCGGCGGAACCGGCGGGCATGTGTATCCTTTAATTGCAATTATTCAAGAGCTTCAAAAAACAGCCCAGGAAAAGGATTTGAATTTGGAACTAATAGTTATCACTGAAAGTAATAAGTGGAGGATGGAATTTGACGGCTTGGGCGTTAAATTCCGGAAAATTTTGACCCCAAAACTAAGAAAGTATGAAGGCAATTTGAATCTTATAGATATTTTCAAACTGCCGATTACTTTAATTCAATCCCTCTGGTATTTATTTATTTTTATGCCTGACTTGGTTTTTGCAAAAGGCGGCTATGTTTCGGTTATCCCTTCTTTGGTCGGCAGGTTATATTTCACTCCCCTTTTTATTCATGATTCAGACGCGGTCTTAAAGGGGGCGAACAAGTTTTTATCAAGATTTGCAAAAAAAATATTCGTTTCATTTGAAGGGGTAATGCCGGCTTTGAAGAACAAAGAAGTTATTTTAAGCGGTAATCCAATTAGAAAAAATCTGCTCGAGGGCGATAAAAACACGGCCACCCTCAAGTTTAATTTAAGTCTTGATAAAAAAACAATTTTGTTTCTGGGTGGCAGCCAGGGAGCTTTTTCTATAAATAAGCTGTTAATTGAAAGTCTTGTCCAGTTAACCAAAGATTTTCAGGTAATCCATCAGGCCGGCCTTGGGAACTTTGAAGCAGTGAGAGAAGCAGTTGAAAAAATAAAAGGCGAAGGGACAGAAAGCTACGGTAAAAACATTGAAAATAATTACCGGGTCTATGATTTTTTGGCTGAAGAAGAGTTGAAAAACGCCTATGCTTTAGCTGATATAATAGTGGCTCGGGCTGGGGCTAATTTAATTTTTGAGATATCAGCTTTAGGAAAACCTGCAATTATAGTACCCTATCCTTATTCAATAAAAGAACATCAAAGAGCCAACGCAATAGAATTTGCAAAATTCGGAGCAGTTGTTTTAGAAGAAGAAAATCTTAAACCCCACATCTTGATTGACCAAATTGAACGTTTGTTAAAACCGGAAAACTATTCAGCCGTCAGTCAAAAAATTAAGCAGTTTGCCAATCTTGAAGCGGGAGAAATAATAGCCCGGGAGATAATTTCATATGTTACTGGGTAATGAGAAAATCCAAAATTATTTCAGGACTTTGGTGGAAAATGACGGTTTAAGCCACGCCTATCTTTTTTATGGGCCAGAGGGCGTGGGCAAGAAGTCGTTTGCTTTGGAAATTTCAGAAGTGATTGGCGGCCCGGCAATAAAGAATCCGGACTTGAAAATAATTGATAAGGGCAGTGAGGAAATACACATTGCTGACATCAGGGAGCTTAAAAACTTTGCCTATCTTACTCCATTTGGAAAATGTAAGCTCACCATTATCAATAACGCCCATAATCTGGGACGCGACGCTTCCAATGCTTTGCTTAAAATACTGGAAGAACCGCCAGGTAAGTCGGTTTTATTTTTAATAAGCCATTTACCCAAGTTATTGTTTGCGACAGTCGTATCACGTTGCCAACTGATTAGGTTTAAACCGCTTAAACAAAGTGAAATACTAAATTATCTCATTGATGAAAAGAAGGTTAAAAATGAAGTTGCTGAATTTAGTGCCAAATTGGCTAATGGTTCTTTGGGCTTGGCCGTTGAATTGGCCAACAACTTTGATAATTTTCAAAAAAATAATGCTCTTTTAAGTAAATTAATGAAAGCGGATTTTAAAGAACGATTTGAAACGGCTAAAAAAATATCCGGAAGTCCCGAGGATTTGAAAAAAATAGTAGGGGATTGGTTTATTTATTCGGCGTCGCTGACGGATAAACCTGCCTCAGCAGGCGGGAAACTTGCCAAAGGACTTTTGAACTTAAATAATATTCTTTCAAGGCCACAATTCAACCACCGACTGGCTTTGGATAACTTTCTGGTTAATCTATAGATGTATAAGTTATTGATAGACAATTTAAAGAAAGAATTGAATGGAGTTTTGGAATTCCTTAAAAATGACATAGCCCAGATAAGGAGCGGCCGGGCATCGCCGACTTTGGTTGAAAATGTGAAAGTAGATGTTTATGGAACCAAAATGAATTTGAAAGAGGTGGCGACAATCATGGTGCCTGACCCTAAGACGCTCCTTATTCAGGTTTGGGACAAAAGCTTAGTCAATGCCATAGTTAAAGGCATAGAAGAGAGTCGCTTGGGGCTTGTACCTAATGTTGAGGGCCAGAATATAAAATTAATAATGCCACCCTTAGTTGAAGAAAGAAGAAAAGAATTAATAAAACTTTTACATGACAAACTTGAACAGGTAAGAATTAGGATTAGGCGGGGCAGAGATGAGGTTTGGCATAAAGTTCAGAATTTGGAGAAAGAGAAGAAAATTTCGGAAGACGATAAGTTTAGGGCGAAAGATGAATTGCAGAGGGTGGTGGATGAGTATAATAAGAAGGTAAAGGAAATAGGGGAGAGGAAAGAAAGAGAATTAAATGCATGAATTCAGGCATTTTTAACTATGGCAGAGATTCACCTAATCAAAAAACCTATTACCATAGCAGGGCTTAAAAAAATTGCCAAAGAACGTTTTGGTGATTTAGTGAAGGCAGTAGTAGATGTAAGACAGAAAATTATGGCCGTGGGCGGAGCTTTTCATTCTGACGGGCAGGTATTTTTAATTGAGAAATGCAATTCAAAAGGAGAAGATACTTGGGGAGTAAATATCTATTCCGATAAATCGAAGGGTGAAATGTTGGAATTTGATTCAGTTATAAATTTAAAATCCCTGCAGAATAATCTGTCTCGAGGAGTGGAAAATCCACAAATTAGAGAAAAAATAAAAGAGATTGTGGCTAAATTAATCTTAGATTAAAAATGCGTAAATACATCCGAGATTTGAAAAAAAGATGGGATAAATTTTCTTTAGAAGAACAACTTGCCAATATCGGCGCTGAAGTCGGCCGGGCGGCTAAATGGCAGGAGAAAGATGAAAAACTTTTTAAAGGTGCGGTAAATCGGGCCCTGGAACTTTTTGAACTTACTTTAAATGACCGTCGTTGGAAAGGGCATTTGCGGGAAATTGGTTTATCAAGGGAATTATTTTGTGAAGCTGCCGAAAAAGGCAAAATTTATGATACTACTTTAAAGGATTTAGAGAATTATTTTACTCCATTTATGTTTTTTGCAAGAAAGCAAATTACAATATAGATGCTTACCGCAATAATTTTCATCATTGTTTTAGGAATACTGGTGCTGGTACATGAGTTTGGGCATTTTTATGTGGCTAAAAAAGCGGGAATGAAGGTGGAAGAATTCGGTTTTGGTTTTCCGCCCCGATTTTTTGGCATTAAAAAGGGGGAAACAGTTTACTCAATTAATTGGATCCCTTTTGGCGGCTTTGTCAAAATTTATGGCGAATCAGGCGAAGGCGAGGGTAACCCGAGAAGTTTTGTTTCTAAGTCACTAGGAGCCCGGGCTAAAGTCATTGTGGCCGGCGTTTTGATGAATCTTCTTTTGGCAGCAGTCCTTTTGGGCTTTGGCAATTTTTTAGGTTTGAGAATTGGATTAATCGGCGACGAGGTCGCCCGAGACATTAAAGTGCAGATAATTCAAGTGGCTCAAGATTCACCGGCCGAAGTCGCTGGATTAAAGACTCTTGATGAAATCAAACGTCTTCAAAAAAATAACGATGTTATTCAACCAACCAATGTTGAGGCAGTTCAGAATTTTATAAAAAAATATGCCGGCGAAGAAATTAATTTAACTATTATAAGGAATGGTGGTGAAGTTGATTTAAAATTAATTCCTAGAAAAGACCCGCCGCCGGGTCAGGGCGCCATTGGCGTGAATTTGGCTAAGACCGGCATAGTATCTTATCCTTGGTATGAAGCAATTTGGCGGGGGATACATGATACCGGAATTATGGCGGCTAATATTGCGGTTGCGCTTGGCTTATTCTTTAAGAATCTTTTTATTGACTCAAAGTTGATTGGCGATGTTTCCGGGCCAATTGGCATTGCTATCTTGACCGGCCAAGCCGTCGGGCTTGGGTTTAATTATTTGCTTCAATTCGTGGCTTTACTCTCAATCAACTTAGCGGTTTTAAACATTATTCCATTTCCAGCTTTGGATGGCGGCCGTTTGCTTTTTATTGGCATTGAAAAATTGAAGGGTTCGCCGGTTTCAAAAAAAGTGGAAGGATTTGTGAATGCCGCCGGATTTGCCTTTTTGATTGGTTTGATGATATGGATTACAGTAAAAGATGTAAGTAAGTTTTTCTAACGAGAAAGCCTCTCGGGTACAGTTGTTTCGGAAATGCTCGGCCTCGTACAACTTAAGCACCGCGTCCAACTTCTGTTTATCAGAATAAACCCTCGCTCCTCGTTCGCCTCGCTACAAAGAATATATTCTCTTTACGGCTCGGCTCTCGAGGTTCCTCAACAACTATACCCTGCGGGCTTTCTCAAAAATGAAATTATCTAAACTTTTTACTAGGACATTAAGAGAATCACCAAAAGACGAAGAAAGCACTAATGCCAAGCTTCTTACAAGGGCCGGTTTTGTATTCAAGAACTCGGCCGGTGTTTATTCTTTTCTCCCTCTTGGTTGGCGGGTGATGCAAAAAATTGTAGGTATTGTCAAAGAAGAGATTAATGCGATTGGAGGTCAAGAGATGTTTATGCCGGCCCTAGTTGAAAAAAAATATTGGGAGGCAACCGGCAGATGGGATGTTGAAATTGGCTTTGAGGTGAAAGGCAAAAAAGATAAGAATGCCAGCTTCGTTCTGGGCTGGTCTCACGAAGATGTTTTGGCCTCAATGGCCACTAAGTTTATAAGTTCATATAAGGATTTGCCTAAAGCCGTATATCAATTTCAGACCAAATTCCGAAACGAACCCCGGGCAAAATCAGGGCTTTTGAGGGGCCGTGAATTCATGATGAAGGATTTATACAGTTTCCACAAATCAGAAGAAGATTTGTTTAGATACTATGATGAAGTCAGGGAAGCTTACCTTAAAATTTTTGAACGTTGCGGTTTGAAAACTATATATACTTTGGCCGGCGGTGGGCCTTTTACTATAAGCAATACTCATGAATTTCAGGTTTTGGCTGGTGTTGGCGAGGATAAAATCTTTGTGTGCTCGAAATGCTGCTACGCCGAAAACTCGGAAATTTCAAAACTTAAAGACGGTGATAAATGTCCGAAATGCGGCGGAAAAGTTCAAGAAAAAAAATCAATTGAAGTCGGCAATATTTTCCCCTTGGGAACAAAGTACTCTGAGGCTTTCAATCTCTATTATTCCGATAAAAATGGAGATAAAAAACCGGTAGTGATGGGTTCATATGGAATCGGCATTAGCCGACTAATGGGCACGATAGTAGAGATTTATAATGATAAGAACGGAATTATCTGGTCGGAAAGCGTGGCGCCGTTTAAGATTCATCTAATTGTTTTGGATGGCAAAAGTAAAGAAGCCGATAAAATTTATAATGACTTACAAAAAGCCGGAGTAGAGGTTTTGTATGATGATAGGGAAGGTGAGAGTCCGGGTGAAAAATTCGCTGACGCCGATTTAATCGGCTGTCCGATTCGTATTGTAGTTAGTGAGAAGACCCTAGAGAAAGATTCGGTTGAAGTAAAAAAGAGAAATGTAAGTGAAATTAAACTAATCTCAAGAAATAAAATTAAGGAATATGTTTGACAGAATTTTCGGTGCATTTTCCAAAGATATCGGGATAGACCTGGGTACGGCAAATACCCTGGTTTATGTTAAAGGCCGGGGAATAGTGATAAATGAACCGTCAGTCGTGGCCATCAATAAAAAAACCGGTCAGATTATTGCCATTGGGACAGAAGCTCAAAGAATGGTTGGTCGGACACCCGGGTTCATCGTTGCTTTGCGTCCTTTGGTTGAAGGGGTTGTTTCTGATTTTGAAGTCACCGAACAGATGCTCAAGTATTTTATTGATAAAGTTCATAAAGAATCATTTACTTTAGTGCCCCGGCCCCGGGTGGTGGTCGGGATTCCTTCCGGCGTTACCGAAGTGGAAAGAAGAGCGGTTGAAGATGCGGCTTTTAATGCCGGGGCCAGGGAGGTCTATTTAATTGAGGAACCAATGGCCGCGGCCATCGGTGCCCGGCTGCCGATTCATGACCCGCGAGCCAGCTTGGTTGTTGATATAGGCGGGGGTACCACCGAAGTTGTAGTTATAAGTTTGGGAGGAATAGTGGTTTCTCGAAGTTTAAGAATTGCCGGCGATAAATTAAATGAAGATATAATTGAGTATCTGAAAGACGAAAACCGACTTTTAATCGGCGAACGCACCGCCGAGGAAATAAAAATTTCAATCGGCTCGGTTTGGCCCTTGGAAGAAGAACTTAGTATGGAAATAAGCGGCCGCGATTTAGTGACTGGTTTGCCCAAAGAAATGAAAATTACTTCTCCGGAAATTAGAAAAGCGCTAATGCGTTCTATTAGGGTAATAATCAACGCCATTAAGGATACTATCGAAGAAACGCCGCCGGAACTGATTTCCGACTTGACCAAAAAGGCGATTCATATGGCCGGCGGCGGAAGTTTGCTTCGCGGTTTTGATGTTTTGTTGAGCCATGAAACCAAGCTGCCGGTAAAAATAGTTGACGATCCTTTAACGGCCGTGGTCAGGGGTTGCGGTATTGTCCTTGAAGATGTTGATAAACTCAAAGATATCTTGGTCAATACTGAGAAAGAAGATTTTCGATGAACCCCGTTAGAAGTAGCCCTAACGGGTTTATTAGTTAAAGCTGTGATAATATAAGTTTTTGCAGAAATACATCGGTTAGACCTATGTGTTGCTGTTACTACTTCTAACGGGGTGAAGAAGTACAAGATAAATAATTTTGAGGATGATGCGCTTCATCCGGAAGAATCGCTTTTGGAAGCAGTTTCGCCTAATTCTCGTCTTGAAAAACCGATTAAGTCGGGATTTTATGTATTTTTTTACTTCGCTATCTCGCTTATTTTTATTATTTTCGCGATTGTCGGATTCAAAATCGGAATAGCGGATAATGATTATTTTGCCAAGCTTTCAGCCAGAAACCAGCTTATTTCTATTCCAATAATTCCCTTACGCGGCTTGATTTACTCTAATGACGGAAAAATTTTGGCTGAAAATAGAAAAACATTTGCTCTTTGGCTTTTACCATCAAAATTTGAAGTTAATAATCAAGAAAAGGCCGCGGCCCTACCAGCAATTTTAAAAATGCCAGCCGAGACGTTTTTTGACCTGATTAAAACCAACTCCAGTTCAAAAATAGCTTCTTTCCTGATTAAAGAAGACATTACCAAAGAAGAAAAAGACAAAGTTTTATCTTTAAATCTTTCCGGGCTGGTCATCTCTGAAAACAACTTCAGAATTTATCCAGATGAAGAGGTTTTTGCCCACTTAATAGGTTATACCAGTTTAGTTAATGAAAATGATCTGACCAAGGACGGTTTTTACAAAATCAACGATAAAATCGGCCGAACCGGCTTGGAAAATTACTATGAAAAAGAGTTGAGGGGCCAAAGGGGTGAAATTCTGACAAGCCGGTTTAAAGATGAGGACCAAATTGTCGAGCCCCAGGAGGGCGATAACTTATTTTTGAATATTGATTCGGAGCTCCAAAGAAAAATTTATCTTGAGCTGGAAAATGGATTAAAAAAGATTGGTTTGGGGGTGGCGCTAGCCGTGGCTATTGATCCGAGAGACGGCCGAGTTTTATCTTTAGTCAGTTTGCCTTCTTTTGAAAATAACAGCTTTACTAAGGGTTTAACTCAAGCAGAGTATAAACAATTTTTCGAAAATAAAAATCAACCCCTCTTAAATCGGGCTGTTTCTGGTCGTTTTCCCCCTGGTTCAACTATAAAGCCGCTGATTGCTTTAGCCGCGCTTGAAGAAAAAGTGATTAGTCCGTCAAAAAAAGTAAATGCCCCTGGTTTTGTTACCATAACTAATCCCTATAATCCAGAAATAACTTATACTTTTAGGGACTGGCGGAATCACGGCTGGGTCAATATGAGAGAAGCAATTGCTCATTCTTCAGACATTTATTTTTACACGGTCGGCGGCGGATTCTACGACATTAAAGGCCTTGGAATTGAAAAAATTGCTAAGTATCTAAAAATGTTCAAAGTTGATACTGCTTTAGGTATTGACTTAAATGCTGAAGTAGCCGGTTTTGTGCCAAGTCCCCAATGGAAAAGAAAGTATCGGAATGAAATTTGGTATCAGGGCGATACTTTTAATGTTTCAATCGGCCAGGGAGACCTTTTAATTACGCCGCTTTGGTTAGCTGACTTTATCAGCGCCATTGCTAATGGCGGGGTTATGTATCGGCCTTTTATCGTAGACAAGATTTTGAATAAAAACGGGAGGGTGATAAAAACTTTTGAGCCAGAGGTTTTAACTGAAATTAATTTTAATGAAGAAAATCTTAGAGTCGTCAGAGAAGGGATGAAGCTGGCCGCTGAAATCGGGACAGCCAAGGTTTTGGCTGATTTGCCGTTTAAGGTCGGGGCTAAAAGCGGAACCGCCGAAGTAATTAAGGGGCAAAGCACCAATTCCTGGATAAGCGTTTTTGCTCCCTATGATAATCCACAGATTGTATTGACAATAATGATGGAATCGGGTAGAGAAGGGAGTTATATACCACATCAGATCGCGTATCGAATTCTCAAAAATTATTTTGAGAATTAGTTTTATGTATTTAAGTCAAGAAGGTCTCAAAAAATTACATGACGAGTTGGAACGAAGAAAAGGTCTTCGGGCTGAAATTTCTCAGAAAATTCAGGAAGCTAAAGCCCTTGGAGACCTTTCCGAGAATGCCGAATACCAGGAGGCCCTGTCGGTTCAGTCGTTTAATGAAGGCAGGATCATGGAGTTGGAAGAAATTTTGAAACAAGCCAAACTTATTTCGGAAGAAGTCGGTCATAAACACGAGGTAGTGGAAGTCGGTTCTCAAATAAAAGTTGAATCCAAATTCGGCGCTCAGCAATTTGTTATTGTTGGTTCTTCCGAGGCCGACCCAGCCAAAGGATTTATTTCTGACGAATCGCCTCTTGGGAAAGCGTTTTTGGGGCATAAAAACGGAGAAGAAGTGGAAGTGGAGACGCCTCGAGGAAAAGTGAGGTATAAAATCTTGGAGATTCTTTGACTAACGAAAAGCTACTCGGCATATGTCTTTGGGAACCGCTCGCAAAACCCAGCGAGTTTTGCTCACTGTACTTACGACCTCGCAAAATCAAGACTCATCGCCTAACGGCGATTTCAAACAATCTTGACTTACCCTGCTGTCCCGATTCCGATTTCATCGGAATCGAGGATCCTCGATGGTTTCGCCATCGGGACTCGGTCTCCTGAACTTCCCGAGAGACATATGCCTTGCGCTTTTCGCTCCATTGAACCACGACAGCTGTTTGACAACGCCGCATAAATGCGGTATTTTTGGTTATCCTTAACAATCTGAAAGGAGTCAAGATGCCATTAGTACTTTTGCAATACAAGATGCGATACGAGAAAGGTCGAAGCCTCAGGGATCTTGCAGAGAAGCTTTCACAAGAACTTCCAGCCATCGTAGCGCCGGCACTCACGCTTTCCGATCGCGAACGGCTTGATGGCCAAGTCACACCAGAAGACATCATTGTTCATTGCGTCAAAAGCAATGATGCCGACGTGAACAACAAGGACCTTGAGATCGTTATCTGGGCGCATGATTTCCCAGAACGGAAAGCAAATCTCGAAGAACGCAAGGATGCCATAATCAAAGGTATCCACGAGTTCCTTCGGGACTGGGACCGCAATGTGTCTGGTTTTGTCTGGATCTTGCTCCAGCCAACCGCATTCGGAGAGATCTGAGGAGGAACGATGGCAACTCAATCTTCTAGCACCAGCCGACGCACAATACCATTTGGCGAACTTGAAATCGATGAAGTATTTATATATCGATGTAAGGGAGTAAACAGAGGAAAACCTACAGAAGTAATAAAGAATCATCGCAGAATGGGTTCTGGAAACTCGATGATTCTTCATGGAGCAGAAGCAGGGAGGTACTTATACATCCTTGATGACGAGATCGTTGAAGTTGATCAGGATGACCCGTCCGTCCCTTCTAGCCCGTGATCGAGTCCACGTATCACTACGCCGCACTCGACGCGGGCTCTTTCATTTTTGGGCTTCGCCGGCGAAGTTCTGACGAGACGGAATCTGAAAAAGGAAGGGTATATGCCTAATCAGGAACCTCATGAGCCGAGCCGTTAAGAGAAGATGTAATATGTAGCGAGGCGAATGAGGAGCGAGGGTTTATTATTATAAACAGGAGTTGAGATTATTATAAAAGTTGTACGAGGCCGAGCGTTTCCTGGTAGGCATATACCCGCTTTTTTATCTTTTGATTTTTTGGTACTCTTATAATCAATGGCCCTAGAGGAAATACGAAAGGCGCGGCTGAAAAAATTAGAAAATATAAAGAAGGCCGGAATTGATCCTTATCCGGCTGAGTCGTTTCGTTCCCATAAGATTGCGGAGATTTTAGAGGATTTTGACGCTTTATCTCAGGGCCCCGAAAAACCGACTTTAGCCGGCCGCTTGGTTTCTTTTAGAGAACATGGCGGCTCTACTTTTGGCGATTTGAAAGACGAAAGCGCTAAGATTCAGCTATTTTTTAAAAAAGATGTTCTGGCTAAACCGATTCATCAAATGAATCGGTCTCCCGAACATTTTGTAAAACAAAATGTTCTAGGGGCGAAAAGTGCCTATGATTTTTTCCTTGAAAATTTTGATATCGGCGATTTTATTGAAGCCACTGGAATTTTAATTAGAACTAAGGTTGGCGAACCGACTCTCGAAGTTCAAGGTTTTCGGATGCTGGCCAAGACCCTTTTGCCTTTGCCTGAAAAATGGCACGGCCTGCAGGATATTGAAGAGAGATTCAGGAAAAGGTATTTGGACTTGCTTTTCAATAACGAAGTCAAAGAAAAGTTTTTACTCCGTTCTGAATTAATAAAAAAAATAAGGCAATATTTTTTGGATGCGGGCTCTCTTGAAGTGGAAACTCCAATTTTGCAGACAATCCCGGGTGGAGCTTTAGCTAAACCATTTAAAACTCACTTAAACACTCTTGATTTAGATTTATATCTTAGGGTCGCTCCGGAATTATTTTTAAAGCGTCTTTTAATCGGCGGTTTTGAAAAGGTTTTTGAAATCGGCCGGAATTTCAGAAACGAGGGGATTGATAATGAGCATAACCCTGAATTCACCATGCTCGAAGCCTATTTTGCTTATAAAGACCATAATTGGCTGATGGATTTTACGGAAGACCTTTTTGTTTATCTAAGTGCGGATTTAAAAAAACCTTTTAAGAAGATTGAATTTAGCGAATTAGTAAAAAAGAAGACTGGCATTGAAGCTGATGAAATTTTTAAAAAAGAAATTCGGCCTTCAATTATTGAGCCAACTTTTGTCATTAATCATCCGGTTGATTTATCGCCGTTAGCTAAAAAAATAAGTAAGAGTAATGTTGCCCGTTTCCAATTAATTGCCGGTGGTTTTGAATTGGCTAATGCTTTTTCTGAACTTAATGACCCATTGGATCAAAAAGAAAGATTTGATGAACAAAAAAAACTAAAGGGCGATGAGGTTCATCCTTACGATAAGGACTTTTTGGAAGCGCTTGAATATGGGATGCCGCCAGCCGCCGGAATCGGAATTGGAATTGACCGTTTGATTATGTTTTTAACTAATTCAAAGAATTTAAGAGAAATAATTCTATTTCCGACAATGAAACCCCGCGAATAAAATGCTTGACATTAAATTAATCCGACAAAATCCCGAAGAGGTGAAAGAAGGTTTGAAAAAACGGAATTTTGATGTTGGAATGGTGGATGAAATTTTGAAACTGGATGAAAAAAAGCGGGAAGTTTTGAAAAAATTAGAAGAGGGGAGAGCTGAAATAAACAAAAAATCAAAAGAAAAGCCATCATCGGAAGAGATTGAAGGTTTGAAAAAACTTAAGAATAAAATCAAAGATTTAGAAGACGAACTCGAAATTGTTGAGAAAAGCTTGAATGGAAAAATGTACCAGCTTCCGAATTTGCCTTTGCCAGATGTGCCTATTGAAAAAGAAGAAAAAGATAATGTTGTTTTGCGAGAAGTCGGTAAAAAACCGAACTTTAATTTTGAACCAAAAAAGCACTACGAAATAGGGGAATCGTTGGATATTATTGACACTGAAAGAGCAGCTAAGGTTTCTGGTTCCCGTTTC
>CAYHZG010000008.1:0-17198 GCA_964361105.1 uncultured Candidatus Saccharibacteria bacterium | reverse complement strand
GAATAAAGCCCGCAGGGTATGGTTGTTGAGGAACCTCGTGAGCCGAGCCGTTAAAAGGAGATACTCTTTGTAGCGAGGCGAACGAGGAGTGAGGGTTTTTTCTGAAAAACAGGAGTTAAGATTTATATAAAAGTTGTACGAGGCCGAACGTTTCCGAAACAACTGTACCCGAGAGGCTTTATTTTTTAAGAAATTGGCTATACCCGAGCTATAACTTTTGATGTTTTGAACAGAAATGGGCGGAGCGGTCCCGATTTTGTATCCGACAAAGTCGGATTTACAAAATCGAGGATCCTCGATATTGCAAAGCAATATCGGGACCGCCTACAATTTTTGATGAACTGAACAGAAGTGCGCAGAACGACTGTTTATCCTTATTCTTTTAATTATTCCGCCGTCGCGCTTCTTGCATTTTTTTCCGGTCTGCTGATAGGCATTTTGGATTTCTTGGTAATGACCTTTTTCGCCGCTTGGCAATCGGTAGTCATCCATACTGTCGCCTTGATACTTTATCGCTTTTTGTAAAGTTTTATTTATCGAATCAAGAATCTTTTTTAAGTCATTTTCTTTCAATTTTTCCACTCGCCTCAAAGGGTGATAGCCGGCGTCCCAGAGGATTTCGTCAGAATAAATATTGCCGATACCGGCAATAAAAAACGGATCCATTAAAACTGGTTTTAATCGGCCCTTTTTCTTGGCAAAAAGACTTTTAAACTGATTAAAGTTTATTTCCAAAGGCTCTGGCCCGAGCCTTTTTAGTTCTTTTAGGTTTTCAAGGTCTTTATCTGAGATTAGCATCACTTTTCCAAAACGTCTTAAATCAGATAAAGCCAATTGATAGCCGTTGTTAAAGAAGAAAATTATCCGTAGATATTTGTTTTGAGGATCGTCGCGAAGCGGTCCTGGTTTTATAGCTTTCCATTCACTATTAATTTTCTTCCATTGACCATACAAAAGATGGCCTGAAATTTTCTGGTGGATAAAAATAGTTTTTGGGCCTTCCAAATCCATGATTACGAATTTAGCTCTCCGCCGGACATCAATAATTTTTTTATTTTTGACCTCTTTTAAAAATTTTTTCAGTCCACCGGCCTGCTTGAAGGGTTTTTCTCTATCAGCCCAAACATCGGTTATTTTTAGACCGACAATTTGTTTTTTTAATTCTCGAGCGATAGTCTCGACCTCAGGGAGTTCCGGCATGTTAGATGAGTTTTAAATCGCGCCAGTTATCTCCAACCTTTGCCTCTGCCACTAAAGGCGCATCTAATTTGTATACCCCTTCCATGATTTCTTTTAATTCTTTAGCTGCCTTTTCGGCTATTTCGTCTTTGGCCTCTAAAACTATTTCATCATGCACTTGAAGCAACATTCTTACCCCACCCTCTTTATAGTTTTTATGAATATAGTCATGAATTTTTATCATTGCCATTTTGACCAAATCTGCTTCGGTTCCCTGAACCGGGAAATTAATAGCCATTCTTTCGGCCTGACGAATCATTTCCGGGATAGAGGAATAGATTTCGCTTAGTTGTCTCCGCCGGCCAAGTAATGTTTTAACCATTCCTTTATCATGGGCTTCGTTTCGCATATCAGTCATATATTCAGCCACTTTCTTAAATTCTTCAAAATACTTCTCAATGAACTTTTTGGCTTCGGTTTGTTTGATTTTGGCTGAACGGGCAAAGCCCTGCGGCCCCATTCCGTAAATTATTCCGAAATTTAAGGCCTTAGCTCTTCTTCTCATTTCTGGACTTACTTTTTCAATGGGTAGGCCAAAGACCTCGGCTGCGGTTTCAGTGTGTATATCAACCCCCTTTTTAAAGGCCTCAATCATTTTTCCGTCTTTGGCAATATGAGCCACAATTCTTAGTTCAAGTTGGGAGTAGTCAAGAGAAATCAATTTGTATCCTTTTTCAGCAATAAAGACCTTTCTAAACTCCTGGCCAAGCTTGGTTTTAATTGGGATATTTTGAAGGTTTGGATTTTGGCTAGCCAAACGGCCGGTCACGGTTCCAGTTTGAATGAAAGTGGTGTGAAGCCGGTTATCTTTTGGGTTAATCAGTTTAGGAAAAGGTTCAATATAAGTTGTTTTTAGTTTTATCAATTCTCGATAATCCAGGATTAAAGAAATAATTGGATGAGCTTCTCGGAGCTTTTCAAGCTCAGTTGCCCTAGTCGAAAGTTTTCCTTTCGGCGTTTTCCTTATTTTCCCCGAAATTTGCAAACGGTTGAATAAAACTTCACTTAACTGCTGAGTTGAATTGATATTGAACTTAATTCCAGCAAGTTTAAAAATTTTGTTTTCCAGTTTCTTGATTTCTTTTTTAGCAAAGCCATCCAGTTTCTCAATTTCTTTTTTGTTTATCTTAAAACCGTTCTGCTCCATTTCGGCCAGAATCGGAATTAAAGGAGCTTCGATTTCTTCAAAGACCCCCAAGAGATCAGCATCTCTAAGTCTATTTAATAGGATTTTATAGAGTTCAGATAAGTCGCTTGACCGATAGTCGCCGCTAGGAGACTGGCCTAATTCGTTAAAATAAATTTCATCCAGAGTCGGTTCTTTTAGTTCTGAATTCAAAAGCCAGGCTGAAATCTGGATTTTTTTGGCTTGTTCCTCCAAGTCTTTTGAAATTTTGCCAGATTTCGGCAATTCGAGTTGTTTGATTAAGAAAGGTGGAGGAGTTTTTTTGACTTCAGGGATTCTGGTGATTAAGCTGGTAAAGTTCAGTTCTCTAAATATTTTTTCAAGAGCCGTACGACTGAAGTTACTTTTCCAATCAGCTTTCTTTAAATCAATATCTATATCCAGATTTTTTACCATCATTGCCAGATGTTTTGAAAACATCGCTTGTTCTTCGTTTTCCAAAAGTTTCTTTCTTAGTGACTCTTTAATTTTAGTTTTTGGTGATTTTACTTCTTTATACAAATTTTCAATTGAATTATATTTTTTTAAAAGTTCCGAAGCAGTTTTATCGCCAATGCCCGGCACGCCCGGAATATTATCCGACGGGTCGCCCTTAAGTCCTTTGTAGTCGGTAAGTTGTTCCGGTTTCAGGCCGTATCTTTCCGTTACCATATCTTCATCATAGATAACAGTGTCGCTTAAACCCTTTTTCATTGTATAGACAACAGTTTTTTTATCTTTTACGAGTTGAAGAGAATCCAAATCGCCGGTGACAATGATTATTTTTAGGTCTTTTTCTTTGCCGAATTTTTCAGCCAAAGTCCCGATAATGTCATCGGCCTCAAAACCTTCTTTTATCAAAACTGGGATCCCGAATGCTTCAAGAACTTTTTGGGTGTAAGGGATTTGGCTTGAAAGTTCTTCCGGCGTCTTAGCCCGGTGGATTTTGTATTCTTTGAAGGCCTCGTGGCGAAAAGTCGGGCTAGGCAAGTCAAAGGCCGCGGCAATGTAGTCCGGTTCAAGATCTTTGAGCATTTTTAGTAGAGTCGAAGATAAGCCGAAAACGGCATTAGTCATTAAGCCAGCTTGATTTTTTAAAGGCGGCAAAGCGTGAAAAGCTCGATGAATTACTGCGTTTGCGTCGATTAGAACCAGTTTTTTCATTATTTTATTGTTATCTTTCTTTTTTCTTTTTCCAAGTGGTCAAAATGTAGCCAAATTGCATTTTTGGGGATTGCCTTTTTAACTCGATCAGCCCATTCGATTAAAACAATATTTTTAGGATTAGCAAAAATTTTCTCAATCCCAAGTTTTAGTAAATCCTTTTCTAAATTTAAACGATAAGCATCAATATGATAGAGAATTTTGAATTGGCTATCAGCTATTTCGTGTTTGTGGATTAAGACAAAAGTTGGGCTTAAGATTTTTTCGCGAATACTAAAAACCTTGGAAAACCCGTTTATAAAAGTTGTTTTGCCGCTTCCCAACTCTCCTTCCAAAGCTAATATTAAAGCTTTGTTAGATTTTTTCCTGATTAATTTTTTAGCTAAATCAGCAGCAAATTTTTGAGTTTCTTTTGCACCTTCAGTAATTATTGATCGCATTTTTAAAATGTTTGATAAAAGCTTTTTTATTTTCTGAATCAAATACTACTGAAATTATATCAATTTGCCAGGGTGAATCTTTCAATTTCTTGTTTTCTAAAAAAGCAGTTGCCAGACCGATAAGTTTACCCCTCTTTTTATAATCGACTCTCATTTCTGGTTCAAAACCTTCGTAAAACTTATTGAGCGCCTTAACTTCAAAAAAAGTAATCTTGTCTTCTTTTTGAGCGACAATATCTAATTCGCCAAAGTTAAATTTATAATTTGCCGCTAAAATCTTGTAACCTTTTTCAATAAGGTAATGCCGAGCTATTCCCTCTGCAAGTAACCCCAGTTGTTTTGTATCCATAGAGAGATTTAGGAAGGGCATAGCTATTGAAGAAGTTCAGGAGAGCGAGTCCCGATTGCGAAGCAATCGAAGATCCTCGATTCCGATGAAATCGGAATCGGGACAGCAGGGTACCGAGCACTCAACGCGTTGAGTGCTCGGTTGCGAGGCCGTATGTACAGTGAGCGAAACTCGCTGGGTTTCGCGAACGGTTCTGAAATAGCTATGCCCGAGCTAAATCTTTTTGGATTGTTTCTTCCTCCATTCCTCTATTTTTTTATGATTTCCAGAAGTTAAGACCTTTGGCGTTATCCATTTAATTTCCTTTTTCGGAGAAAAAACTTCAGGCCTGGTGTATTGGGGAAAATCAAGCTTTTCAATTGAGGTCTTTTTACCGACTACCCGGGGCACTAATCGGGCCACCGCTTCAATAATCGCCATGGCCGGAATTTCACCACCAAGAGTAATAAAATCACCAACCGAGATTGTTTCGCTAGCGATCTTTTTAACCCTTTCATCAACTCCTTCATAGCGGCCAGAAATTATAATCAGCTGTTTTAATTCTTTAGCCCATTTTTGAGCTATCTTTTGGGTAAATTTTTTACCCCTTGGCGATAGGAAAATGATTTTTGTTCCTTTTCGCCTTTTGTCTATTGCCTGAGTTGCTTTAAAAATTGGTTCAATTTTTAATACCATTCCCGGACCGCCGCCATAGGGTTTATCGTCAACGACTTGATGCTTTCCTTCAGCCCAACTTCTTAAATTATGAATGTTTATTTTGATTATTTTTTTCTCTTGGGCCTTATGTAAAAGCGACTCTTTGAGGAAAGAGTCAAATAAATTTGGAAATATAGTGATGATATCGAATCTAATATTAGGAAAATTGCCCCGATTTGCTCCCTCGATGAAATCGGGGCTAGCAAATCGAGAGTCCTCGATTTTGTGGCTCCGACTTTGTCGGAGACAAAATCGGGATAATTAAAATCATTTTAGTTCGTCAACCACTGATTCCATCCCGTACGAAGCAGAGGCGCGTTGCGAGCCCTCGCGGCTTCGTTCGGGATCCATCTCTCCTTTTGCCGCTTTTTCTGATCCTTCTGGCTCGGCAATCTTGAAATTGACTATGGCGTGGTTTTTTAAGCCGATAATTCTGGTTAAAGTCCTGATTGCCCAGGCAGTTGAGCCTCTTTTCCCGATGACCAGCCCCATGTCATCTTTATGGACCTTGAGGGTTAAGAGAACGCCCATTTCATCAATTTTTCTTTCAACCACGACATCTTCCGGATGATTGACTAATGATTTGACAATATGCCTGACAAATTCCTGATCAGTACTTTTTTCAACCATTAAGGAAATAATATCTTATTTTTGGATAAGAATCAATAGCTATTCCCTAAATCGAGCCATAGGCTCGATCGGGCGACATTGAGCTATTACTCAATGTTTAGCTCCATTCTTTTTTATGAAGGGCGTCTTCGGCCGCTTTTTGCTGAGCTTCTTGTTTTGATGGACCAAATCCAATGCCAGCCATTTCGCCATTTAAGTAGACACCAATTTTAAATGTTTTGGAATGGTCTGGCCCCCACTCATCAAGCACTTTGTAAGAAGGGGTGACCCCGGCTTTTTCCTGGGCTTTTTCCTGAAAAAGTGATTTAGCGTCTTTGTAAAGTTTTTGTTCAATAATTCTTGGGAATTCAGGCAAGATGTTTTTTTCAATGAATTTTGCTGTTTCTTTGTAGCCCCGGTCAAGATAAATTGCTCCGATTACCGCTTCTAAGGCATTGGCTAAGATGTATTGTCTGGCCCGGCCCAGGTCTTTTTTTTCACCGTGACTCAAAAGTACGTATTCATTTAAATCAAGTTTTTTTGAGATTTCAGCCAGCATTGCCGAATTAACTAAAGCTGCCCGCCAGGAAGTCAAAACACCTTCCGGGTCATCGTATTTTTTAAATAGATATTCAGTCACCACCAATTCCAGGACTGCATCACCCAGGAATTCAAGCCGTTCATTGTGGTTAAGATGCCAGTCCGGTCGTTCGTTAAGATAAGAACGGTGGGTTAATGCCTCAAGCAGCAAATCATGATTTTTGAAACGAGTCCCAAGTTTGTGTTCCAACTCCTTTAGTTTTTCAATTTCCATTTTTATTTTCTTTTTTTTCCATTTCCCGATAAACGGTTCCCAAGACGCCATTAATGAATTTACCTGAACTTTCACCACCAAAGCTTTTGGCTAGTTCAATGGCTTCATTTATGGCTACTTTTGGCGGAACCTCTTCTTTATTTTCGTAAAGCAGTTCATAAAGCCCGAGCCGCAATACATTTCGGTCAATCATATCAATCTGGTCAATCGGCCACATTGGCGCCGCTTTTTCAATTATATTATCCAGTTCTTTGCGGTGACTAGTCACACCGTTAATAAGATTATTTACAAATTCTTCATCTCTCAAACCGGGGCCAAATTCTTTCATGTTTCTCTTAATGATTTCAGGCAAAAGCGCTTTATCGCAATTTTTAAAATCCCACTCATAAAGAGATTGAACTGCAATTGAACGAGCTAAGTGTCGGGATGCCATAAATTTATAATCACTACTTGTAGAAGCCACAACTTTTACACATCTTATGAGACATTTTTGGGTTGCCGCATTTTGGGCAAGAAGAAAGCTTAAACTTTTTAAGTTTGAGGTGTTGTCTTCTTTGGCCTTGAGCGCTTTTAGTTGTGTGTTTTCGCGGGACGGTCATGATTTAAAATGTTGATAATTTTATTTGACAATAGTTCAGATTTTTCTACAATTTCTTTAAACCTCGTAAGAGGATTTTTTATAATTATGAGCGAGGATGATTGAAAGTTATTTCAGTTCATCCGAACGAACTAATTATATGGGTTCTTATCTATATGTTCCGCAACTTGATTTTTTTAACCGGTTTTTTCAGAAAAAGTTTGGATAGATACAAGACCTATGCCGAGAATAATCGATTGGTTCTGCTGGTTTTAATAATATCGGTCATTCTTTTGCTTTCTTTTAAAACAACTTCTGGCCAGGGTCAGCAAAGCATAATCAGCCGGGCTTTGGAGGGTTACATTGAAGAAACCTCTGCTTTTATTGATTTAGATTTTAGGCCCCAGGAAGATGACTTTTTTTTGAGTCAGTCATCAGCAGTTGAAAAGCCAACTACTAACACCTTTTCAAACATTTTTCAGGAATCTCTCTTGCCCTATCAGTCAATCATTTCGGTCTTTGATACGGGCCAAAGGAACCAGGTAATCACTTATATTGTCCAGCCCGATGACAATCTTAGTCAGATTGCTACGGACTTCGGGGTCAGCATCAACTCTTTGATTTGGGCCAATAATTTAAAAGATAGCGATTATTTGAGTCCTGGTCAAGAATTAAAGATTCCGCCGGTTTCTGGGGTGATTCACGTCGTTAAAAAAGGCGATACGATTCAGTCAATCGCCAAAAAGTACTCGGCCAGCGAAGATAAAATCATTGAGTTTAACGGTCTGCCAAGAGACGGTTCTTTGCAAATAAGCCAGGAAATAATTGTGCCTGAAGGCAAGATTCAGATTGCCGGCCAGTTTGTTCCTTATAGTTCCAGAATTCGTTTTGCTCACCTGCCTGATTTGGGCGAATTTTTCTTTTTGCCGACCCAGGGCTATAACTGGGGTTTGATTCACGGCCGAAATGGAATTGATTTGGCTAATATTTGCGGAACGCCGATTTATGCCGCCGCTTCAGGCGCGGTTATTGCTGCCAGACAAAGCGGCTGGAACGGCGGGGCCGGAAAGTACATTAAGATTTCTCATGGCAGTGAACTCTACACTTTGTATGCTCACTTAGCTCGGCTTTTAGTTTTAGGTGGCGAAGCCGTGGTCCGCGGCCAACTCATTGGTTTAATGGGTTCAACTGGCCAGTCAACTGGGTGCCATCTGCATTTTGAAGTCCACGGAGCTCGCAATCCTTATGCGAGATTATAAAGCAAGAACTCCATCATTTTTGTAATTGGCTGCTTCTTCTAAATTTTCCAAACTGATATTATCTCTTCCTTCCAAATCGGCAATTGTCCGGGCCAGTTTCAGGATTTTGAAATAAGCCCGGTGGCTCAATTTTTTCATTGTCGTATAATTATCCAGAAATTCTTGGCTCTGGTCATCAATTTTACAAAACTGTCTCACTAATTTATTATTCATTTCCGAATTGGTGAAAATTCCTAATTTATTAAACCTTTTGATTTGTTTTTCCCTGGCTATTTCCACCTTCTCCCTTGTTTTCTTTGATTCCTGGTAACTCGGTTCGTCTCTCAGTTTTTTTGGATTCTCCTGGGGCACGCTTAGTTTAATATCAAACCGGTCCAGAATCGGCCCAGAGATTTTTTTCTGGTATCTTAAAATTGTTCCCGGAGTACAGATGCATTCCTTATGGGGGTTTTGATAATTTCCGCAAGGACAGGGGTTCATTGAAGCAACCAATAAAAATTTTGCCGGATAAGTGATTGAATGACTAGCTCGAGAAACGGTTATTTTTCCTTCTTCCAGGGGTTGGCGGAGCGCCTCAAGGACATCGCGGTTGAATTCTGGAAACTCATCCAGAAATAAAACGCCCCGGTGAGCCAAACTTATTTCTCCAGGTTTCGGATGGGTTCCGCCGCCAACCAAAGCCACGGCTGAGGCAGTGTGGTGAGGATTTCTGAACTGCCTCTGGTTGATTAAATGGTTATTGCCATTTTCAGAGTATTTTAAGATATTGGCCACGCTATATACTTTTGTTATTTCGAGGGCTTCGTCAAAAGTAAGGTCAGGCATAATGGAAGGCAGGGCTTTGGCTAGCATTGTTTTTCCGGCCCCAGGCGGTCCAGTGAATAAGACGTTGTGTCCTCCGGCGGCGGCAATGGTCAGAGCTCTTTTGGCCGTTTCCTGGCCCTTGATTTCAGAAAGGTCAAAATCCGGGTCTGTATTCTCTAATATTTTAGAAAAGTCAGGTGTTTTTTCCGGCTCAATAAAAATTTTGCCATTAAGATAGGCGACTAATTCAACTAAGTTGGTTATGCCGATTACTTTGATGCCGTTTATGGTCGCGGCTTCTTTGGAATTTTGTTTTGGCAGAATAAATTCTTTAAATCCCAGGTTCTTAGTCATTATTGCTATTGGCAGGGCGCCAGAAATAGTTCTTAAAGAACCGTCCAAAGCCAACTCACCGGCCAAGACCTTTTCTTTATGGTTGAATTCCGTTTGTTTGGTATTTAAAAGATAACAGACGGCAATCGGTAAGTCATAAATCGGACCTTGTTTTTTGATATCAGCCGGCGCTAAGTTTACCACTACTTTGAGATTTTCTTTTTTCGGATTGGTCAAACCCGAGTTTTTGATAGCTGAATTTATCCGGTCTTTTGATTCCTGGACGGTTTTATCGGGTAGGCCGACAATATTAAAAGAAGGCAGCCCTCTTGAGGTGTCTACCTCTACTTCTATTGGTATGGCGTCAAGGCCAATAATTGCGGCCGAGAAAACTTTAGAAGTCATTATTTTAATTAAATTTTTTTAGCACAAGAGGCGCACAAAGCGGCCGTCGGCATTGCTTTGAGCCGCGGCCCCTCGATTTTATTTGAACAGTTCTGACAAATACCAAAGCCATCTTCTTTTATTTTTTTAAGAGTTTCGTTTACTTCGGTTAGTCGTTTTTCCAAACTTGCTTCAAGAATTTTCAATTTCTCAAACTCAGTGACTTCTTGGGCGTTTTCATCTTTGCTTTGGCCGTATTGAGGGAAGCGAACGTCAAAATTACCTTCTATCTTCGGGTTTTTATTGCCAATTTCGTTAAGCTCTCTTTCAATCGTTTTCTTTTCTTTAGCCAAACTTTTCTTGAATTGTTCAAGTTGTTTAGGACTCATAATTTGAGCTTATTATAGGGAAAGATTACTGATTTTGCAAGAGGTCAATTGCTGAGTAGGTGCCTTCTCTAGAGTTAGTTATGATAAAATAGTTTAGGTTAAACCGCGGCAAATTCACAATTGCATAATCAATGGAGTTATCGGCATAGGGAAAGTTTCGGTATCTGATGTCGGTTCCGCCGTAAATGTTGTCTAAGAATGTCTGACTGGTTGCTTTGGCCGTACTCAGATTAAACAGATTCTTGAGGTCGTCAGTCATTGTAATTTCCCAACTATTTAAAGCGTTTCTTAAAAGTTCGGGATTAGTTGTTCTGGCAATTAGACCTAGTTTAGTTTTTAATACATTAGCAAAAATTAATAGTCCTTTGTCATCAAACATTTCCTGCTGGCCATAGGCAAAAATAGCTAATTCTATAATGTCCAAGTTTTCTAATATACCAGTGGGCGGAATAATGTTTAGCCGTTCAAAGATTTCAGGCAGGGAGTATAGTTTTCCATTTTCATCGATTATATTTAAAGATGTAAATCCAGCCTGGGTTGGTTCCCTAAGTTTTTTACTGGTTAAAGCATTAAGAAAATTTTCAGTCGAAGAAATCGTGATTTGATTTACCAAAGTAATGAGTTGGGAAAGCGTTTTAGGGACTGGGGTTGGGGTTTGAATTGGCGTTGGAATGGGTAAAACAATTTCTTCAGGTTCCCGAGTTAGAAAATACCAGGCGCCGACAAAACCAGCCAGTATTAAAATAGCAATAATTAAAAATCTGGTACTGATGGCAAATTTTCTTTTGAGTGGCGGCAAAGGGGGTAGAGTTTTTGGGATTTCTAGCGGTTTTGTTCTTTCAGTTGGGCCGAGTTTTATTTCTGGGGCCACAGGCCTCGCTCCAGATGGCGGAATTAGGGGAGGTGTAGGTGGTCCGATCCTTGGTCCGCCTGGCGGCGGCTTGATTTCAAACGGCTTTGGTTCTGGTTTAAATCCTTTTCTGGCAGCCTCCAAGTCCTCGTCCATTGTTCGGACAAGGGATTTAAATTTGTCTTCTCGGTCTTCTCGAGGCGGCGGCCCTGCTTGGCGGGGCGGCGGCAAAGTCGGCTTTGATGGAGGAGTGAGTGGCGATGGCGGTTTGAGAGTCAGCGGTTTAGGCGGAGGCGGACTTTGGGGCCTTGGAGGGGGTAATACGCCTAATACGCCGCTTGGTTGAGGCGAACTTGGAGATGTTGGTCTTTGAGGAGGGATTGGCCTTTGAGGAGACGTCAGATCAGTCGAAGGGGAAGAAGGATTGAGAGAATCAATTTTAGGGAGCTCTTTTAAAAGCTCTTCAATGTCTTTTGGCGGCTCTAATTGAGTTGGTTTTTGATCAGATTTAGTTTCATCTGGCATTGAACCTATTATACTTTTTCTTTGAAGAGTTGATAAATGGTTGGCTGTGAATAACTGTTCGGGTATATGCCTACCAGGAAACGCTCGGCCTCGTAAAACTTTTATAATAATCTTAACTCCTGTTTATAATAATAAACCCTCGCTCCTCATTCGCCTCGCTACAAATCTTAATCTTCTTTTTACGGCTCGGCTCATGAGGTTCCTGATTAGGCATATACCCTTACAGTCAAAAAGATTCCGTCTCGTTCTCTTTGAGGACTCGCCGGCGAAGCCCAAAAAGAAAAAGCCGCCACACCGAGAAGCGGGGCCCAATGGGCAGCTTCTCTCTGATGTGACGGCAGATCTCTAGTAGCTTTCGTAGAGCCAATCCTGCGGAAATGAACAATTTTTGTTTTGACAACGGTCTTCGCGAAAAAGCACGTCGGCAGATTGAACTGTTCCGCAAGACCGGCAGAAATCCTGGCCGACATCAGCGTATACTCCTTGAACTACACTTCCCCAGATTCTTTCAACAACAGGTCTCCTTCCCAGCGCTGCCAGTGCTCTTTCTCCATAAGAGATCACTAGCAAATTGTCAGCGGTTCTACTGGAAAACTTTGGAAACCGCTGGATCAGGTTTCTAAAAGCGCCGCTATCGAGCATAAGACCGCCGTCTGTCATCTCAAATCTGAAAATGCCGTCCGGAAGAAGAACGATCATTCTATCGGACGATGCAAACGGTTCTTTCCCACGGAAAAGAGGAATGCCAGGATAGAAATCGGTCTTATAGTAGGTAAAGCTACCGATTTCATCCGAATCTACATAGCCCAGCCCTTCGTCTGTGGCAAAAGCTATCTTCGGAAAGTTGCTTATCTGGCTGACTTTCTCGGAAATGGCTCTCCGAATCTCCTTTGCTACGAGTTCGATTGCCTTGGTTACAGCGGTTTCCTGGACGCCTTCACTTGTAGTTGTCATAAAGTCCTCCTTAGGTTCTGAAAAACAACTACCGCATTTATGCGGTATTGTCAATTGGCTGTAATGGTTCAATAGCTTGTGACCATATAGCGAAAAGCGCGAGGCATATGTCTCTCGGGAAGTTCAGGAGACCGAGCAGTAGGGTAAGTCAAGATTGTTTGAACCAGGCACTTTTTCTGAAAAGTACCTGGGAGTCTTGACTTTGCGAGGTCGTATGTACAGCGAGCAAAACTCGCTGGGTTTTGTGAGCGGTTCCCGAAGACATATGCCGAGTAGCTTTTCGTTAGTCGAGCTAGAACCTCATGGTCAAGCTCACCCGGCCTTGGTCATCGATTTTCTTTACTTTTACTCTCACTAGATCTCCGACTTTCATGATGTCAGAGACCTTATCAATACGCTTGTCCGAGATTTCAGAAATATGGACTAGGCCGTCCTGATTCGGGAAGAGCTCTATAAATGCGCCAAAATCCATTATCTTTACCACGATTCCTTCAAAAATTTCCCCGACTTTCACCTCTCTGGTCAGGTTGTTAATCCATTCCAACGCCTTTTTGGCTCCTTCTTCTTTTACCGAAGTCACGAACACCAAGCCCGAGTCTTCAATATCTATATTCACTCCGGTCTGGGCAATAATTTCATTGATGATTTTGCCACCCGGACCGATGACATTTCTGATTTTATCCGGATTGATTTGGATTTTATAGACCCTCGGAGCAAAAGGCGAGAGTTCTTTTCGCGGCCCAGCGATTACCTTTTTTATTTCTTGCAGAATCTTCAGCCGCACTTTTTTGGCTTCTGCTAGGGCCGCTTCCAATATTTCTTTAGTCAGGCCATCGCTTTTTACATCAAGCTGGATGCCGGTGATTCCATTTTTAGTTCCGGCGACCTTGAAATCCATGTCGCCGTAATGGTCTTCTTCGCCTTGGATGTCGGTCAAAAGTTTGAATTTTTTGCCGTCCGGCGAAACAATCAGGCCAATGGAAATTCCGGCCACCGGCTCTTTTATTGGCACGCCGCCGTCCATTAAAGATAAAGACGAAGCGCAGACCGAGGCCATCGAGGTAGAACCGTTTGAAGAAAGAGCTTCTGAAACGAGGCGAATAGTATAAGGAAAGTCTTCTTTGGTCGGGACGACTGGTTCAAGCGATTTTTCAACCAAGGCCCCATGGCCGATTTCGCGGCGGCCCGGAAAACCGATCCGGCCGGTTTCCCCGGTGGAGAATGGCGGGAAATTGTAATGATGCATAAAGTATTTCTTTTTTTCGGTTTCCATTTCTTCAATCCACTGCTCTTTGCCCGGGCTCCCTAGAGTCAAGATGTTTAAGATCTGGGTTTCGCCCCGCTGGAAAATGCCTGACCCATGAGTTCTAGGCAGCACTCCTGTTTCTATGATTAAGGGTCTTATTTCATCAAGTTTTCTTCCGTCCGAGCGTCTTTCTTTTTCCAAGATGTTTTTATGGACTATTTCATCTAGTTTTTTTCCGATGATGTTTTCCATTTCTTTGATGGTTTTTTCGAGACTATATTCGTCTTTATAGTTTTCTTTCAAATGTTTAATCAGCGATTCTTTCAAAGCGTTTATGTTTTCCCGGGTTTCGGTTTTACTCTTATCTTTATAGAGCGCATTTTCTAACTTGTCTTTGAGAAAATCTTTTACAGTTTCAGCCGTTTTTTTATCTGGTTCAAAAATCACCATCTCCTTTTTTTGAATATTAGTTTTCTTAACTATGTCATTTTGAAATTCAATTATTTTTTTGTATTCCTGGTGGCCGAATTCTATCGCTTTTTGAACTTTATCTTCGGGAATCTCATTACCTTGGAATTCAAGCATATTCACTTTTTCATGGATTCCGGAGACGACTAAATCAAAGGCCGCCCCCTTTTTTTCTTCATAGGTTGGGTTAAGAACCAATTTGCCGTTGATTTCACAAACCCTGGCTGCGGCAACCGGCCCGGCAAAAGGAATTCCAGAAATCATTAAAGCCAAAGAAGCGCCGATGATGGAAGGAATATCCGGTTCGTTTTCTTCGTCAAAAGAAAGAATGGTGGCGACTATCTGGACGTCATTTCTGATTCTTTGGTCAAAGCGAGGCCGCAGAGTTCGGTCAATCATCCGGGCATGGAGAATCGCTTCTTCGCCGGGTCTGGTCTCGCGTTTTATCCATCTGGAACCTTTTATTTTTCCGGCGGCGTAATATCTCTCTTCATAGTCGACGATAAGGGGCAGGTAATCCACCTCTCGCGGAGTGTTACTGGCCACGGCCGTTATTAGGGCCGAAGTGTCGCCATACTTTATAAAAATAGAGCCGTCGGCCTGGCCAGCCAAACGGCCGATTTCAACTTCTAATTTTCGGCCCCCCCATTCAGTTGAGAATTTTTTAACTTTTTCACTCATTTTTTTAGTAAAAATCTATCCACTTCTTCTTCCAAGTCATAAAACCGGTCAGCCGCCTGGATGAGTTTTGAAGAGGTGCTACGCCTAAAAGCGATTACTTCTACTGTTATCCCTTGATGTTTTAAGTATTCAAGAAGGGGGATAAAATCACCGTCACCAGTGACAAAAACCATTACCTCGGCTTTTTGAATCATGCTAATGGCGTCAATGGCAATACCAACATCCCAGTCGGCCTTTTTCATCCCGCCGGGGAAAATCTGCAGGTCTTTCATTTTCAGGTAGTAACCTGACCGTTCGAGGGCTTCAAAGAATCCTTGTTCTTCGGGAATGTCGCTTTTTATAACGTAAGCATTGGCTTTGACCAAATTTCTTCCAGCGACGGCGAACTTTAGGAGCTCTTTAAAATTAACCCTGGCCTTATAAAGGTTTCTGGCTGAATGGTACATATTTTGGGCATCAACGAAAATCGAAACAGTTTGAGTTTTCTTTGAAGGTATAAAAAGTTTTGGCAAAGCGGCGAGCGAAGCAAATCGATAAGCCATTAAAAAATTATTTTCTTAATCCAAGATCCTTGGAAATTGAATTATATTTTTTGGGATCGTCTTTTTTAAGATAATCCATTAGTCGTTTTCTTTTGGAAACGATTTTCAAAAGACCCCTTCTGGATGAATGGTCTTTGGGGTGGTCTTTCAAATGTTTTATCAGCCGTTTTATTTCTTCGGTGAATAGAGAAACCTGGATTTCGGGCGAGCCGGTGTCTTTTTCGTGAAGCGAGTGCTTTTGGATGATTTTTGTCTTTTCTTTCGGAGTCAGAGCCATATAAAAATTCTATCAGAAAAAATTTATTTAATCAAATTCAATTTTTTATAAAAAAGACACCGCCACGAGTCCATGAAGAACTGTGGCGGCGGTCTTGACCTGTTCGTTGTCATCCTTTCCTATCCTTTCTCAAACAGGATTATGGTCCCAACTCCGAGAAGGGCCAATCCGATGGCGCCTATGATGAGACCGTCAAAATAGGTTGGTATACCCATTTCGACAGCCATGTCACTGGTGCCGGCGCCAAACAGCGTTAGCACCAGTCCTAATCCGGCGAGAAAAAATCCGAGTTTCACCATACTTCCTCCTTTTTAAAGTGCAGATATATTATTTATAGCACGGAACTTGCTATTTGTCAAAAGTAGAGAAGTCGGCTTCATTTCAGCGGACTTGAACACTGCCAGGGAAAGAAAATCACCGGGAATGGTATTTTTAATTCAAACTCATGCCGTTGATCCCCCTGTTGAATTTCAATTCTGTAGTAGCTGCCTTTTTCTGGGTCGTTTATCAATTCGTGTCCCTCGATGACTTTCCCGCCATTTTGCAAAAGAGCATTGATTGTTTCGAATGTTTCTCTTTCTTCTTTCGTATAAACGTGCGGCGGAGGCTGTTTCGGTTCGTCGTCATTAAACATATTCACCTCTAATTTGATGGTAGCAGTTTGAGCTTGGCGAATCAAAAAACCGATGGTCATCGGTTTTTTGATTGTGATGCCCGGGGCCGGAGTCGAACCGGCACGGCTTTTTAGCCATCTCATCTTAAGTGAGACGAGTATACCTATTTCTCCACCCGGGCGATGTATAAATTTTATTAAAGGCCACGGTGGGAATTGCACCCACGTATAGCGGTTTTGTCCCGATAAATGCAAAGTTTGGCTGAGGCTGGGATGGGAGTCGAACCCATTTCTGAGAGTTTTGCAGACTCTTGCCTGGCCGTCTGGCTCCCCAGCCGAACTTTACATTTATCGAGGATCCTCGATTTCTAAACAAATTCTGTAGAATTTGTTTAGAAATCGGGACAGACCGTCTTAACCCTTTCGCCACGTGGCCTTTTAGATGCTCTTCCTTATTTTTTCCTCTTCGTAAATTTCCAGAACGTCTCCTTCCTTAATTTCTACTGGTCCCTCAAAGCGAATCCCGCATTCAAGTCCTTCTTTAACTTCTTCTACATCCACCTTATTATGCTGCAGTTGAGATAGACGTCCGGAAACAATTTTACCATTATTTCTTAAAACGTCAATCAAAGCGCCGCGTCTGGCTAAACCCCAACTAACCTTGCCTCCGACAATCTGATAGTTCGTTCCCTTTTTGAATAATTTTAAAATCTTTAATTTACCCAGAACTGTTCTTTTGATTTCTGGCTCAAGCAGTTCGGATAGATCTTTTCTCAGCTCTTCAACTAGTTCGTATATTATTTTGAACGTTTTTACCTTG
>CAYHZG010000007.1:0-19559 GCA_964361105.1 uncultured Candidatus Saccharibacteria bacterium | reverse complement strand
TGGACAAATCCGCTTCCTTTTCGTTTTCTGCGCCGTGGGATTTTTTGGCTCAATTTCTTGCGAGCCGCGCCTCTGGGCGCGGCGAGCATTCCGACTTGTCCCCAGCGAAAAAGTTGAAAAGTTTTGAATTGTGGGGACGGGAGGACTCGAACCTCCAACCTAGCGTGTATAAGACGCTTGCTCCACCGTTGAGCTACATCCCCTTTATGCTCCTAAAAGCGCGTAAAACTCATCTTGTTCTAATGTTTCTTTCTTAATTAATTCTTTAGCAATTTTGTGCAAAGTTTGCAATTTTTGGCCTAAGATTATTTTGGCCATTTTCAATGCCTTAGAGATAAAATTTTTGACTTCTTGGTCAATCAGATAGGCAGTCTTACCAGAATAGTTCTTTTCGGCCGCCAATTCCTTGCCTAAGAAAACCAGTTCGTTTTTGTCACCATAAGTTATCGGACCCAATTTTTTGGACATTCCGAATTCAGTCACCATTCGTCTAGCCAGTTCTGAAGCCACCTTAAGGTCGTTAGAAGCCCCAGTGGTCGTGTCCTTAAAAACTATTTTCTCGGCCGTATAGCCGCCAAGCATCACCGCCAGTTCTGATTCGAATTCTTTTTTGCTTCTTAAATACTTGTCTTCGGACGGCATTTTTAAAGTATAGCCGCCAGCTCGGCCTCGGGAAATAATTGATACTTTATTGATCGGATCTATATTTTTTAAAGAGCTCGCGACCAAAGCATGGCCGGCTTCGTGATAAGCGGTTATTTCTTTTTCTTTTTCGTTTAAGACGTGGCTTTTTCTTTCCGGACCGAGCATCACTTTTTCAATTGCTTCAATCAAATCCAGCTGCCAAATTTCTTTTTGGTTTTTTCTGGCCGCCAAAATCGCCGCTTCATTTATCAAGTTAGCCAAATCAGCGCCGGAAAAGCCCGGGGTTCGCTGGGCGATTACTCTAAGATTTACTTCTTTGGCCAGAGGTTTTCCAAATGAGTGGATTTTTAATATCTCTTCCCGGTCGGCGATTGAAGGAATATCCAAAATTATTTTTCGGTCAAAGCGGCCCGGTCTTAAAAGTGCCGGGTCAAGAATATCTGGTCGATTAGTCCCGGCCAGAACTACAATCTTCTCATCGGTAGCAAAACCATCCATTTCAACCAAAATCTGATTCAACGTTTGCTCTCTTTCATCATGGCCGCCGCCCAGCCCGGCGCCCCGATGCCGACCAATGGCATCAAGTTCATCAATGAAAATGATTGATGGGGTACTCTTTTTAGCTAAATCAAAAGTGTCTCTGACTCGATTGGCGCCGACGCCGACAAAAAGCTCAACAAATTCAGAACCAGAAACATAAAAGAACGGCACCCCAGCTTCGTTAGCCATGGCCTTGGCCAGCATTGTTTTACCGGTTCCGGGCGGTCCGACCAGCAATACGCCTTTTGGAATTCTGGCACCCAAGGCCTGGAATTTTTTGGGGTCTTTCAAAAACTCCACCACTTCCTGGATTTCTTCTTTCACTTCTTTAAGGCCGGCCACATCTTTAAAATAAATTTTCTTTCCGTCAGTAGTTAGGTTAGCCAGCCGGGCTTTTGACTTGCCAAAATGCCAGGCCTGCATTGCTCCTTGCTGCGCCCCCCGCATCATCCACCAAAAAATCAAAATTACAAAAAGAAAGGGTAAAATAAAAGGCAAAGAACTGAGGGCTGCCCTAAGTATGCCATCTTCGGCCTCTACCTTTATTTCAACTGCGGAAAGTTTTTCTTGCTTGACTCCTAAATCATTTAAGGTTTGGTTTAATCCGATTCCAAACTCCTTTTTTGATTTTTCTTTTGTTCCGTCAGTTAAAGTTATTTCAAGATTGTCATTTCGGATAGTAATTTCTTTTACTTCTCCGGAGTTAATTTTTTGAACCAGCTGACTTATCGAAACTTCTTGAATACCCCCATTGACTAAACTAAAAAAAGCCACTATTGCCGAAAGAGTTATTAGTAGAATAAAAACAATTAGGATGTATTTAATAATGCTTTTCATTAATGTGAGCGACTGGACTTATAATCTACTATAAAAATTACTAAAAATCAACCCCGTTAGAAGCCCGCATTATTAATAATTATTCATTTAAAGAGTGATGCGGCAGACGCCCCCTTGGGGCGTCTTGCTTCTAACGGGGTTAGGATTTAAGGGCTTTCAAAGAAAGGACAATTTTATTTGGAGACGCTTCAATAATTTTTGCTTCTATTTTTTCACCCGTCTTGAGTTGAGGAACGCTTTCTTCATCTATCTCTGATTTCGATATCAGGGCTTCGGTCCCATCGTCCAATTTCACAAAAGCGCCGAAATCAGTGGTTTCAACGATTTCTCCTTTTACGATTTCACCAACAAAGTGTTCAACCGCTTTCTCTTTTTCTATGGCTTTTTTCGCTGCCTTTTCTGAGATAATCAGTTTGTTTTGACTTTCATCGACATCAATAATTTTTATCTGGAATTCTTGATTTC
This sequence comes from uncultured Candidatus Saccharibacteria bacterium, assembly GCA_964361105.1. GTDB lineage: Bacteria > Patescibacteriota > Minisyncoccia > 2-02-FULL-40-12 > 2-02-FULL-40-12 > CAYHZG01. The sequence continues at coordinate 17,072 of CAYHZG010000007.1, read as the reverse complement.
GATAGGTTTGTAAAATTTTGACTATTTCTTGGATATTTCCATTCTCAACTTTAGGGTAGTGTTCTTCGGATAGCTGACTCAACGGCATAAAGGCCTGAATGCCGACAACTTCGGCAATCAGTCCGCCTTTGTTTAAATTTGCTATTTTTACCGGGATTATTACTCCCTTTTCATAGATCTCTTTTACTTCTTGCCAGGCCGACTTCATCTGGGCTCTTTTTAAAGACAGTTCTCTTAGCCCTTCTTCATTTTCCAGATCCATAATGACGACTTTTACTTTTTGGGTCGGTTTCAAGGCCTTTTGTTTTTCTGGGTCATCATAGAATTCGCGTGGGTAAACAATGCCGCTGCCAAAATGGCCAAGGTCAATCAAGATGCTTGAGAGTGAAACACTGATGATTTCTCCATCCAAAACCGAACCCCTTTTGGGCAAAGAAAACCTGAACTTGGCTAAAAGTTCTTTCATTAGTTTTTTGGTGTTGTTTGTGCCTGCTTCCTGCGGGGTTAGCTGTTCTACCATATTCAGATTATGTATGTTAGCCATAAATTGAAAATAATGCAAGGAAAATTCATTGAACTTGTGCTCTAACTATGATAAGATTTAATGATGACAGTCACTTGGTATGGGCATTCGTGTTTCCGGTTGGAGAGTAAAGACACCTCGCTTTTAATCGACCCATTTTCTCAAGAAATCGGCCTTCGGCCGCCAAAAATCAAAGACAATATTGTTCTTGTTTCCCACCAGCATTACGACCATAATAATATTGAGGGGATGCCAGAGGATAGTTTTTTAATCAAGGGTCCTGGCGAGTATGAGGTTAAGGGCGTCTTTATCCGAGGCATCCAATCGCTTCACGATAAAAGCCAGGGCCAGGAAAGAGGTCTTAACACCATCTATGTTATAAAAATGGAAGATATGACCCTGGCCCATTTGGGCGATTTTGGCGAAGCTCGATTGTCAGAAGAACAAATTGAAAAAATCGGCGACATTGATATATTAATGATTCCGGTCGGCGGGACTTATACCATAAATTACAAAGAGGCAGTTGAAGTAATTAACCAGATCGAGCCCAAAGTCGCAATCCCGATGCATTATAAGATCCAGGGTTCAAAGTCAGACATTGACGGTCCTGAAAAGTTCCTGAAAGAAATAAGTTTGACTCCAGAAAAAGCCGATAAATCGTACAAGATTCAGAAAAAGAACCTCCCGGCCGAAGAAATGAAGTTAGTAGTATTCAATATTTAATCTTGCTTAAAGAAATTCGTAACCAACCAGATCATATCAGAGCATTATTCATGTGGCTTTCGGTATTCATTGTTTTTTCGCTCGTTATTTTTATCTGGCTGCATGGGTTTCAGCAAAAACTGACCCTTTTGTTGAATCCGCTAGAAGAGTCAGAAGTAGCAAGAGAGGAGTCGCCTTTCGCGGTCGTCGGGAAAAGTTTTAATGATTTACGGGCAACGATTTTAGATTTATTCGGCTTGGTCTCAGGGACGAAAAACGAGAAAGAGATTAAAGACAGCTTGGAAGACACTGGAAGAAAAATTGAACCAAGGTTATTGCCGATATCAGAGTGATTTTATCTAAATATGAAAATCAAAAATTGATTTAGGTAAGTCAATTTTTTTATGCAAGAAGTTGGAAAAATCAAACAACGGGAAATAACTCAAGAGATGAAAGAATCTTATCTGGATTACGCGATGAGCGTGATTGTTTCTCGCGCTTTGCCAGATACCAGAGACGGTTTAAAGCCAGTCCAGAGGAGGATTCTTTATGCCATGCATCAAATGGGATTAAGGCATTCGGCCAAGTTTGTGAAGTCAGCGAGAGTGGTAGGCAATACCATGGCTTATTATCATCCCCATGGTGATTCACCAATATATGAGGCTATGGTTCGAATGGCTCAAGATTTTTCTCTGCGATATCCCCTCGTTGATGGTCAAGGGAACTTTGGGTCAATTGATGGAGATTCTGCAGCGGCGATGCGCTATAGCGAGGCGCGGATGTCTGCTTTAGCCGGAGAACTTTTGGCTGATATTGAAAAAGATACGGTTAATTTCGCCGATAATTACGACGCCACAAGAAAAGAGCCGATCGTTCTCCCGGCAAAAATTCCAAACCTACTACTTAACGGTTCTCTGGGCATTGCCGTCGGAATGGCCACCAATATTCCGCCTCACAACATCAGTGAGGTCTTGGATGGTCTGATTTATCTGATTGATAGTCCCGATAGCGACACAAGAGAGCTGGTCAATTTGATTCAAGGTCCTGATTTTCCGACCGGTGGAATAATTTACAACCAACAGGACATCCTAAACGCCTATGCGATTGGCCGCGGCCCGGTGGTTATTAGAGCCAAAGCCAATATTGAGGAAAACAAGAAGGGAGGTTCCCAAATTGTTATTTCAGAAATTCCTTACCAGGTTAATAAGGCAGAGCTGATTATTAAAATCGCTGATTTGGTAAAAGAGAAAAAAATAGAAGGCATTAAAGATCTTCGCGATGAATCTGACCGGGAGGGGCTGAGGGTCGTGATTGAACTGAAACAAGATTCTTTTCCAAGGAAAGTTTTGAATCAGCTTTTCAAATACACCGACCTTCAAAAAACCTTCCATTTCAACATGGTGGCTTTGATTGACGGGATTCAGCCCCAGACTCTTTCTTTAAAAACAATTCTTGAAAAATTCATTGAGTTTCGAAAAGAGGTTATTACTCGGCGGGTGAAGTTTGATTTAAAGCAGGCCAAAGCCAGGGCTCACATCCTTGAAGGATTGAAAAAAGCCCTCGACCATATCGATGAAGTAATCACCGTAATCAAAAAATCGGAAAACCGGGAAGATGCCTTTAACAATTTGGTAAAGAAATTTAAATTCACCGAGCTTCAGACCAATGCCATTTTGGAGATGCGGCTCCAAACCCTGGCTGGCCTTGAAAGGAAAAAAATTGAAGACGAATTGAAGGAGAAAACGCAACTGGTTGTTTATTTAGAAGACCTTTTAGAGAGCCCAAAGAAGATTTTGCAGGCAATGAAAGATGAATTTACCGAGCTTAAAGGGAAATACGGCGATGAAAGAAAAACCAAAGTAGTCAAAGGGGCTTTAAAGGAAATCGGCGAGGAAGAGTTAGTGCCTGAAGAAAATGCTTTGTTCGTTTTGACTCATGGCGGCTACATCAAAAGAATGGCGCCAAGCGAGCTTCGGATTCAAAAAAGAGGCGGCAAGGGTTTGATCGGTATGGCTACCAAAGAAGAAGACATCGTAAGTCATTTTTTCTTTGCTAATACTCACGATAATCTTCTTTTCTTTGCCGCTTCTGGAAAAGTTTTCCAGACCAAGGGCTATGAAGTGCCAGAAGCTACTAGGACCAGCCGAGGCAAATCCCTTGTCAATTTTCTTAATATTTCTTCAGAGGAAGTGGTTACGGCCGTGGTTCCGGTTTCCAAGGCAAAAACCAAAGAAGCGAAATATCTTTTTATGGCGACTCACGACGGCGTCGTCAAAAAAGTTGCCGCGGAAGAATTTGCCAATATTCGAAAAAGCGGTCTAATCGCAATTAAGCTTTATGAAGGGGATTCGCTGAATTGGGTTCGGCTGACTTCGGGTAGCGACGAGATAATGCTCGTAGCGGCTAATGGCAGTTCTATCCGGTTTAAAGAAAAAGATGTACGTGGAATTGGTCGCGCCGCTTCTGGCGTGACCGGCATCAAACTTTCAAAAGATGATTACGTTGTCGGAGTAGAAGTTATTTCAAGTCATTTAGCCAATCCCGAACGAGGCCGCGAGGGCTCGCAGCGCGCCTCTGCCTCGTACGGGACCAAGAATCAGCTTCTGGTAATTATGGAAAAGGGTTACGGGAAAAGAACCGTGCTTACGGCCTTTAAGACCCAAAAGCGGGCCGGCAAGGGAATCAAGGCCGCCCAGGTTACCTCCAAGACCGGGAAAATTGTTTCCGCCCAAATTGTTGACCCGGAACAAAAAGAGCTCATCGTCATTTCCAAGAAAGGCCAAATCATCAGAACCGAATTAAGGAGCGTCTCGGTCCTTGGGCGGGCCACTCAAGGGGTAAGGGTAATGAGGATGGATTCAGGCGATGGCGTGGCATCAGTGGTCGTAGTGTAGCGAAAAGCCCGCAGGGTATAGTCATTTATCTTTTCCGGCCGCAGGGGCATATCTGATTTCTGAATTGGGAAGTATCTTGGAAATGGCCGGTATCTTTGCGAAAAGTTGCCGAAATATAAGGTAGGGGATAAAGGGGTAGACACGCCCTACTTATCGGCAACTTGAGCAAAGTAACGGAGATTCCATTTATAAGTACGCTACCCCTATGAAGAAATTAGATATGCCCCGAGAGACGGTTCTGAGATGACTATACCCGAGAACCTTTTTGAACCAAATAACTTTGTTGTATAATATCCTTATGACGCAACTTTCTCCGGCGGTTGATTTGAGTTTCAAACTATCTAATCAGGTTTTTGATTTAAAAAGTATAGTCAGACAGTTTGGTTTGAAAGAGGGAATGAGAGTAGCGGATTTGGGCAGTGGTTCAGGCTACTTTACAATTGAAATAGCCAAGGTAGTAGGCGAAGGGGGAGTGGTCACAGCCGTGGATATTTTAGATACGGCCCTTGAAACCATTAGGGCAAGAGCAGTCAGTGAAGGAGTAAAAAATATAAGGTTAGTTCGGGCCAACCTTGAGGTCATCGGCAGCACTTCTTTAGCCGATGATTCGCAGGACTTTGTTTTAATAAAGAATGTCCTTTTTCAGAACGACGGGAAATTAGAGATAATAAAGGAAGCCAAAAGGATTTTAAGGCCGGATGGCCGGCTTACGATTATTGATTGGGAAAAGGGAACTGGCGGCTTTGGCCCGCCAGATGAATATCGAACTCCTAAAGAAAGTATTCTGATTTTGGCCAATCAGGAAGAGTTTATTTATGAAAGGAACATAAGTATAGATATGTATCATTTCGGCCTGATCTTTAGAAAATGAATACTAATAAACTTTATTTCATTGTCGGTATCTTGATTGTCGGAGTTTTTGTTTTATTGCTTTTTTTGGTATTTGGCGGATTTGGCGACCAGCCAAAGGGGGTTCAGTTGGAATTTTGGGGTGTTTTTGACGAGCCAGCAGCTTTTAGTGAAGCCATCAGAACTTTTCGCCGACAAAACCCCAATATAAATATTCGATACGTTCCTTTTCCATTTGAGGAATATGAAAAAGCAGTGATTGACGCTTTGGCCGCCGGCCGCGGTCCAGATATTTGGATGATTCAATCAAGTTGGTTGCCAAAACACAAAGACAAACTTGCGCCATTGGATCAAAACGACAAAGACCTGAATTATAAGCTTATCAATTTCCGACAGGACTTTGTTGAGGTGGCTGAGGATGACCTTACTAATGAGGGACAAATTTATGCCTTGCCGCTTTATGTTGATACTTTGGCTTTATATTACAATAAGGACTTGTTTAATTCGGCCGGAATTGCTCAAGCGCCCCGCACCTGGGATGAATTTAACGAAGCAGTCCGAACTCTGACTAAATTAGATAAGAGAGGAAATATTGAGACCGCTGGGGCAGCCATTGGCCTGGCCCGAAACATTAACCGCTCAACCGATATTTTGATGCTTTTAATGATCCAAAGTGGAGTTCAAATGGTTGACCGGCAAAGAAACGAGGCCACTTTTGCCGGTTCGATCGGGCCTGAGCCGGTCGGAGAAGTAGCTTTAGAATATTACACTGATTTCGCTAATCCCTTAAAGGAAGTCTATACCTGGAATGATAATTTATTTTACTCAATTGACGCTTTTGTGACTGAGCGGGCGGCAATGATGTTTAATTATTCTCATCAGATTCCGGTGATTAAAGCAAAAGCGCCGAGGCTGAATTTTGACGTGACTCTAATGCCCCAAATTGAGGACACTACACTTAGGGTTGATTATGCCAACTATTTTGCTCCGGCGGTGGCGGCTAGCTCAAAAAATAAAAAGGAAGCCTGGCAGTTTTTAATCCAGCTTTCGTCGCGGGACGGCATTTTGCCGTATCTTCGCGAGTCGCTAAGGCCAGCCGCTCGTCGCGACCTAATTGATTTTCAAAGAACTGATCCGGATTTGGGATTGTTTGCCAGGCAGGCCTTGAGCGCCCGGAGCTGGTATCAGGTTGATAGTTCGGCCATTGAGAAAATTTTTGCCGATATGATTGAGGATGTGATTTTTAACCGCCAAACAATTCCTGAAGCCATTCAAACCGCCGAAGACAGAACGACGGTCTTAATGCAGCAAAAGCAGATTATTAGATGATAAAATTTTTTAAATTTCTTATTTTAGTTATTCTAATTTTTAATTTCTATTTTCTATATTTCCCGATATCATTTCATGATATCGAGGATCCTCGATTTTCATTTATGAAAATCGGGACTAACTCTGCCTTAGCGGTTAGCTGGCTTCCTTTGGTTCCTTGCGGAATAAGCGAAAAGAATGAAGCTGATTTTAAGGCAAAAGGCCAGGGCCAGGCATATTGGGATTACTCCCGGCCTTGCACCAAATGCGACACCTTCCGCTTAGTTGATAATGTTCTCCATTTTATTTTGGAAGGCCTGGTTCCGGCCGTGGCGGCGGTTTTGTTTATTTACGGCGGTCTGGTAATTTTGTTGGCCGGAGCAAGACCTAGCTGGATTAGTCATGGCAAGACAGTTTTTTGGAGAACTTTCTGGGGTTTGGTGATAATTTTTTCTTCCTGGATGATCACCAATACTTTTATTAAATCGTTTGCTCCGGGCCAGGCCACTGACGCGCCCTGGTATCGGTTTCAATGCCAAGAAGGGGTGGTTACTCCTGGCGGCCCGCCGCCTCCAAGCCCTCTATGTTCTAATCCGGCCGGACTAGCGGCCCAGAACAATGTTCCTTATCCTGAAAGAAATGCGCCGGAGCTTAACCAGTTGATTTCATGCATCAAATCAAAACTGCCCAGCGAAAATCTTGGCAGTATTTTTACATACGATGTTAATGACCCCGCAGCTCCCAATTCCCGCCTCTGTAATTTTACGCGGGGCGCTAGAACCTGCGGAGCCTGTTCTCACGTGGTCAACTCTTGTCACTATGGCGGCAGAACCGGAACTCAGGGAGCTTTATCTGTGGATTTTGGAAATGAAGCAATTAGAGCTAAAATACAGGTAGCGGCTTGTAGCTGTGGTGCGAAGCAGGTTTTTGTTGAATCAACAAATGTCCATGTGGATTCAAAAAGTTGCGACGACGTAAATTCAAGCGCGTTTCGATGTCCTTAATCCAAAAATCAATTTTAATAATCTTTATCTTTTTTGCCGGTTTTTTGGTTTTTAATACGATTAATGTTCAAGCACAACAATGTAATGAGCCGGTCTGTATTAGTAATGAGAAAGCGACCACTACAAATTCAACTGCGACGATTACTTGGAATACAAATGTTCCGGCCACCTCTCAAGTTCATTGGGGTCCTGTTTTGGCAGGCAACTGTCAAGCTGTAAACTATACGCCGATTAATAATACCGCCGTAACTAATCATAGCGTAACTCTTTCTGGACTCGGTTCTAATGCAACTTTTTGTTATAACGTTATTTCTACTGCTGGCGGCTTTACTGCTTCGGGATCAACTTTTAATTTCACGACTAGTGGCAGCGGTGGTCCTCCTGTCAGAATAGATAACTTCAATGTTATCCAAAGAACGATTCCGCAAACGGCCTCCTCGGTTGATTTTAAGTTGACCATAAGTCAGCAGGACCAGGACTTGGACTGCTCAAATTTGCCATTTACTAATGGTAACCTTGAGTGGGTGGTTTGGTATAAAACGCTAGGCGACTGGACTTCAGTAGTAAGGCGTCAAACAGTCGGATTGCCATTATCTCCAAACCCTAAAAATTTGGATTTTAGTAAGTCAATCACGCCCACTGCCAGAGATATCCAAAATGGAAGCATAACCTTTAGAGCCGCTTTGGGTTGTACTACTTATATATCTGAAAATAATCTTAGTAGTAATTTAGCGGTTTCTTCGCCGATTCAGGTTTCTATTAGTAGTGGCGGCGGAGGCGGTCCTCCTGGTGGTGGTGGCGGTCCGCCGGGTGGCGGAGGTGGTCCACCAGGAACAGTTACTTTTGATATTCCTAATCCGATTGCCGCTACTTCGCTCGTTGATTTGGCTAAAGCCATTGGCAAATTTATTTTCCAAATTGCTATCCCGATTGCCGTGATTGTGATTATTTACGCCGGCATTCTTTTCTTAACTTCTGGCGGCAATAAAGAAAAAGTTGTCAAAGCAAGAACCGCTCTATGGTATGCCATAATTGGCTTAGCCATTATCCTAATAGGGCAGGGGTTCTTTACACTCATAAAAAGCATTCTCAATTTAGGCGGTCCTGGGCCTTAGATTCTCGTTTGACAATACTCAAATATTGATGTACAATTAGAGCATCAAAAAAGTGCTTTGGTTTAGGTCGATTTCATCGGTCTAAGCTGAAGTTTTAACAATTCACAACTTTTAACCACGTGGAGGGTGTATGGCTGACGATAAGAACGACAAGAAGGACGAGAAGAAGGACGACAAGAAGAAGCGTCGCCGCGAGCCGGTTCTGGATTTCCATTGGGATTCTCTTGAACTGGCCGACGACGACACCTACTCAACCACTATCCGGATTGAACTTTCCGGATATTGGGAGGATGGAAGACCTACTCGAGCCGTAGTTTCGTTTCGTCAGCGAGGAGAAGAGCCAAAAGCCGGGGAGCTGGTGAGAATCCAGAATGGCTACGGCACCTTTCCTCTGACCGGGCTTTTGCCTCGTCAACACTACCACGTGGCCATTACCATCGGTAAGAGATTGCCGGTGGAAAAGGTCATCATCGTTCCGGAGCTTCCCAAAGAGGCGACCCGGGACGAGAAAAAGACCGCCGACTTCAAAGCCAAGACCAAACTGGTTCAGGTGGAGAAGGAGTTTGAAAAAGCGAGACAGGAGGAGATTCCGAAGCCGAAGAAACCGACTCTCATCGAGGAAAAAACCGCTAGCATCAAATCGCTGACTGAACTCGCCAAGGCAGAGAAGGAGTTCAAAGAGGCGGAAGAAGTGCTGAAGAGAGCGGAACCTCCTGAACAAAAGCGTCAGATCAAGATCCTCCACATCTACCGGCAGCCTTCCAGACTGGAAGTGGTTCTCCAGAGGGCCGGTCAGGACGGCAAGCCTGAAGAGGGAGGAATTTCTGTTCTGGATTTTGAACAGGGAGGAATCGTTTTCGGCGACGCAACCGGCGATTTCCCTGTTCAGATAAAGAATCAGGGGATTGTCGTTGTCTTCCTGCCCTACCTCGAGCACTCTCGGCGGGTAGCTTTCTTCTTGCCTGACGACCCGGACGTGAAGACGTTCGTGGATGTTCCGGCAAGAGAGCGGCCCCAACCTCCGAAAGAGGAGAGGAAGCCGAAACCGGCTACTAAGCCCTCGCTTTGGAAAAGAATGAGGGATGCCTACCGCGAAGAGATGGCTAAGGCGAGAGCGCCAATGTTCGAATTCAGGATTCAGCGCCGTCAACCCCTGATCTTCCTGTGAGGAGGGAGCTATGAAAACTAGTTTGGCTACAATTATTAGTCCGGTTCTGAGCTTTTTTGATGAAGAGGTGCGTCAGTTCATCCGAAGCATGGAGCCTTCGATTTCGCCAGATAGCTGGTTGAGAAACCCGAAGTTCAGGAGGGCGTTCGATGTCATCAGAGAAGCCGTAGAAAGAGGGTTTCACTTTGACAGCAAGGTTTTGGAGGCAGTCAAGGGGAAAATCGTTGACTACGGCGACTATTTCACCAGTGCTGTTGGAGGTGAAGGAGCTGGCGAACCATCGAGAGCAAAAGTCACTAAGGTTGCCAAGGACTGGATGGATGAGTTTTCCGCGGAGGCGAAGGCTCGTCTTGCGAAAACTCCGTCTGAAAAGTTCGAAGAGGAGTCGCAGGAGATTCTTCTTGAATTCGAACTTCGGCGTGGGTTTTTCGAGGCTCTTGATGAGAAGATGAGAGAGGCAAAAGGAGAGACCGTGAGGTCCGAGCCGTCCGAGCCGGAAGATGAGGTTTCGATTGACTGGGATGAAATCCAGCGTCAACACGAGGCTTTCTTGGTAAGACTTGCGAGACTTCCTGGGAAGGACCGGCAAGGCACTTCACCGTTCCATCAGTTCGCCAATTGGCTGGATAGTTAGGAGGCACCATGTTTAAACGCATCAGTTTAGGGCTTGCCGCCGCTATCCTGTCAGTCTTGGCGGCACTCATGCCCAGAGGAACCGTTCAGACGGTTAGGGCTATGTGGCGGATCGTGGTTGGGCAAAACCGGAGAGGTCAGATTGTCAACAACTGGGCGCGGGTAGCTATCGTCGTGTTCATTGTCGGCGTCGTGGCGCCTATCGTGGCTTGGCCCTTCGTGCTCGTCGGTGTCTCGGCACTTGACTGGTACTTCGGGACAATCTGGATTACCACGTCGGTAGCACTTTTGCCGCTCGTGGCGCTTCCAGTTTTCCTGATCGCCGGGGCGCTGGCTTTACCGCTGCTGTCAGGGATATTAGTCTTGATCCCAGGAATCAGGACTTTCATCGGCTGGTTAAGTGTCGTAGTGTTCGGAGAACTCGTCATCGGACTGGTTGTCGCGGTCCTCCGTTTGTGGAACGATCCAGGGCTAATCCCGTCATTCCTGCTTTTGGTTGTTGTCTTGGGGATGTTCTTAGTTCTCAAGCAGTACCGAGGATGGCAGGGAAGATTGGTCCGGTGGTCCACGACAGCCCTGGTTCTGGGCATTGCTGTTGTTACTGCCATCTTCGCTTTCGGTGGAAGAGAGAGGGTTCGGCAGTTGCCAGGGCGGGCAGCACAGGCGGTTAGCCAGATTCAGCTTCCAGGAGCCCAGCCATTTACCATCAACGCCGACGAGGAGAAACCTACGGTGTATATGGGGACAACGGCTGAACTGGAAATCCAAGCCAACAAGAAGTGGATTGGTTTCTCCTACAAAACCGACGGCACTCGTGTCCCAATCGAGATGCCGGCCGGCTCGTCACGATGGAGAGCGGCGCCTCCGGCTGGACACCTCTACGTAAAAGGAGTAGAGGATGGGACACATTTAGCAATAAGAGTCAGATAGCACATTCGTTCGTTTCTCGGGCTGATGGCCCGATTCAAGCCCGCTTCATTCATTCTTCAAAGGAGAAAATGAATTGATTGAAGCGGGTTTTTTGATTTTTCAAATTTGACATATTTTAGATATTTTAGTATAATATAAGTATCAGAATAAGATAGAGAAACCGGTCTGAATTAAGGCCATTTTCAAGGAGAGAGACAGATGAAAAAGCTCTTTACCAGTTTGGTCGTGGTGCTGGCGATTTTCGCTGGCACTGGTCAGGCAGAAGCCCAGCTTTGGTGGCCCGGTGGCGGGTTCGGTTTTGGCGGCAATGAGGCCGCCCGAGTCGTCGCCGGCAATCAGGCGATGGTCTGGTCCTTGGGCAACCAATGGCCACCATATCAGTACCCATATCCGTATCCATATCCATCGCAGTATCCAATGGCCCAGCAAGTTGTCTGCGCGCCCAAGCCGCGTGACCATCAGTGGAAAGATGCTCTTGGCGCAACCGGGCTTGGGGCCGGAATCGGGCTTTGGACTGGAGGGAGACGCGGCGCTATCGGCGGGGCCATGGCCGGAGCCGGCGGCGGCACACTCGTGACTAATCACGAATCTGACTGCTGGCCGGTTCAGCCGACAGTTATTCAACAACTGCAGGTAGTTCCAGGTCAGCCAGAGCAGCCGCAGGTCCAGCCATCAGCTCAAGGCCCGCCAATTAGGGTTGAGCCGGCGCCTCCGCGCCTGACCGGCATCGAGTTCATTGTTAAGAATGAACATCCGGCAACCATTGTGGTAGAAATACCCGATGGTCGTCGGGCGGTCATAGGGAGCCGGCTCCAGGCCAGAGTCAGAACTCCGGACATTCGGGTGTTTCTGGTTCAGCCTGACGGCAGGGGATCATTCGGCGAGTTTGAGATTGAGCTTCGGGGAACTGAAGACTCAACTCTGCCGGGCTGGCGGATCCCGCCAAAGGTCAGACTCAAGAGTCCCTGACCGGGGCAACCCAATAGGGGGGAGGCAATTTGTCTCCCCTTTTCCATTTGTGGATAATTTTAATAGCAGTAAGTCGTTTTTATTTATATATAGATAAGAATCTATATAATTATGTCACTCGGTTGAAGTGAATAATGACTATTCACTTCTCCCTCGTTTATAATTATAATCAAGTTAAGAATGAGTTTTAGAAAATTGTTGGTTTTTATTGTTCTTTTCGGATTACTTTCAGGTTTTTATTTTTTTGCCTTAGCCCAGACAGATCCTTCTTTGGGAATTCAGGATTTTACGGTTCAGAAAATCGCCAAGATAATTACTGGTTTTGCCTGCTGGCTGATAAGCATAGTCTTGGTAATTATGGTTATCTTTTTAGTTTGGTCTGGGATAAAGTTTTTTCTGGCTAGAGGTAATGAGACGGCAGTGGCCGATGCTAAAAAGAATTTAACCTGGACTTTAGTTGGTATTTTGGTGATTTTAGCGACAAATGTGATTATCGCCACCGTGGCTAATGCTTTGGGCGGAAGTTATTCTTTCTTGCCTTTGAATTGCGGGCCGGCCTCCAGTGTAACTTGCCAAGGGCCCGAAGACTGTCCTCCGGGATTCACTTGTGTTATTGAGGGCCAGCAAGGGGGACATTGTGTAAACCAATAATCTTTATGAAAAATTATTTCAAAATAAATAAAAATATTTTTTATCAAATCATAATTCCGACTACGCCGGTTACCGGGCCAAGGGGTTTGACTTTGGCTGAGCTCGGCAGCTTAATCGCCATTGTCGGTTCGTTTCTTGAAAATGTCGGAGTATTATTTGCTATAATTGCTATTATCGTAAGTGGTATAATGTATATGAGGGCCGGAAGTAGTCCCGAAGAAATAAAAAAAGCCCTGACTTGGTTGAAAAACTCAATGATTGGCGCTCTGATTGTCTTGGGGGTCGGTTTAATAATCAATACCATTGCTAATATTGTAACCAGAGAGTTTTTCTGTAGATTGATTATTTTAGGAAGATGTATATTCTAAACTTAATTTTAAACCAGATTTTAGTTCAGCAGCCGACTTTTACCTTGCCGCCAGGGCAACCTTTAACTTTACCAAGAATTTATAAAGAGTTTCTTGAACCATTAGCTAACTTTTTGATTGCCGCCGGAGTTATATTAGCCATTATTGCTTTAGTGGTTGCTGGAATAATGTATTTTAGAACTCCTTCAGAAGTCCAAGCTAAGCTTGCGAAAGCTTGGTTTAAAAACGGATTAATCGGAGCAGTTATAATTTTGGGAGTGGGGGTGATAATAAATACGGTGGCTTTGGTGGTAACCGGCGGATTTTTTGGATTTAGACCAGGCGGCGGTGGTGGCGGAGGAGGGGGACCAGGACCAGGTGCTCCTGGGGCTACCTGTGTCACTAATAACGATTGTGGTTCAGGAACAACCTGTAGTCCTTCTACTGGTATTTGTGTCAGACCCGAAGGAAATGTTGAAGGAGAACCCTGTAAAAATACTTTTGATTGCAGACTTGGTTTGGAATGTAAAAGAACAGGAATTTTTGGGACAGGTCCAAAGCAGTGCAAAAATCCTTAGGTCGATAAATATTTAGAATATGAATTTATACAAAATGAAAAAAATATTATCCATTATGGCTCTGGCAATGGTTTTATTGATGCCTTTACTGGTTTTGGCTCAGCTGCCTGGGCCAGCAGTGCCGACTGTGCCTGGTACGACCCTGACCGAGATTGAAAACATTATCAGGCGGGTCGCCCAGTTCATGCTGATTATTGGCGTTATTGTTGCCATAATCTTTATAATCTGGGGCGGTATTACCTGGATGATGGCCGGTGGAGCTGATGACAAAATAAAAACGGCTAAAACAAGAATTTGGTCGGGTGTCTGGGGAGCTCTGATTATAATCGCTGTGGGATTAATCCTCCAGACCTTAGCCGGATTAGTAACCAGAGTTTTCTTCCAGTAAAATTTTAATCGAACTTAAGACACTCATTACCTCATTTAAGGTTTTGGGTGTTTTAATGTTGAAAAAAAATCAAAAATTGATAGAATAATTTTTACGCTCCCGTGATGGAATTGGTATACATGCAGCGCTTAGAACGCTGTTCCCGAAAGGGATTGCAGGTTCAAATCCTGCCGGGAGCATAAATAAAAAAACCTCATTTCAGAGATTTTCACACAACTAACGCCCGCCTAATAAAGCGGGCGATATCTGGGCCCCAAGCAAGCCCTTCACCTCTCGCTTGGTCTTTGGGATTAAGAACATTATTTATTATTTAATTTCTTAATCCCGCGGACGGCCCCAAGCGAGGGGTGAGGGGTCGTTTCGTTATGAGCTATTAAGTTTCGGCAGTACTATTATTAGAATTCCGTTTTTTAATGTTGCTTTTGCTTCTTCAGCATTAACCTTTTCCGGTAAAATCACTTTTCTTGAAAATGTTCCCCAATTTATTTCCTGATATAAATAGTTTTTGCCTCTTTCCTCTCCTTCTTCTTTTCTGTTGCCGGTTATGGTCACTGAATCATTGGTAATTGAAATATCCAAATCTTTTCCGGTCACTCCGGCGATTGCCGATTTTATGACGATTTCTCTATCTTTCTGAAATACATCCAGGGTCAGAATTCCATTTTGAGTTCCATCTTCTTTTTTAATTTCCTTGTTCATCCCGTTAGAAAGTCCCCCGTAGAAAGTAATAATATATTTTTAAGTTTATCATTTTGAACAGAGAACTTTCTAACGGGATTCATCTAGATTTACTCAACTTAAATTATCATTCTAATTATAACACTAAGTCAATTGGTTTTATGTGGATAGTTTATGGATAAGTTGTTGATGTCTTTCTTTCAACTTGTCGAAAAATATCAAAAGCGAAACCAGCATTCCAAGCAAAAGGATAGTATTTCCGGGCAGAGCCGCTGCAGGACTTAAAAAAATTAAATAATTGAAAACTAAGTGAAGCAGCGAAGCAATAATTAAACCTAAAAAAATAATTTGCTTTTTGAAGTGATAGAAAAACCAGGCCAGGCCTAAAAAATAACCGACAATTCCCGAAGCCAGGGCGTGAAGCAATGTTGCGCCGGTGAAACGCAAAGAAATAACTCCCAAAGTGGCGGCAAATCCGTCCGGATAAACCTTAAAGGCGATTAAAATATTTTCCATTGCCGCAAAGCCTAAAGCCGCAGCAATCATATAGATTATTGAGTCATGGGGTTCATCAAAGTCGGGCTTGTAAAGCACCGAGCTCTTTACTACCCAGTATTTCATATATTCTTCGGTAAAGGCCGCCAAACTGAAAAAGATTAATGCCCTTGGGAAAAAACTAAGGTTAGCCGCGCCGCTTATCACTGCTTCAATCAAGACTACTACCGGAGCGATGATAATCCCGAACAAAAAGACCTTGGCAATCAGGTACTTTGGTTCTGGCCTCGGGTCTTTAGTTAAAAAAAGCAAAAGCCAGACGACGCTCGGCAAAAAACCGAGAATTACTAAGGTAATATTTGTCGAAATCAAAGACATTTAATTTATTTGGGCCATTCTTCAACCAAAAGCATCTTTTTGTTTTTTATTGGCAGCTTGGACCAGATTTCCTCGGTGACAAAAGGCATAAAAGGATGAAGAAGTTTTAAAGAATTAGCCAGTACATAAATCAACGAGTCCTTTATTTCATTATCATCTTTATTTTTTGTTTCTTCAATGTATTTATCGGCAAACTCATTCCATATAAATTTATATAAAGTGTGGGCGGCTTCCCCAAAATTATAGTTTTCTATATTTCTTTTTATGCTTATAGCCGTAGCATCCATTTTAGCCATAATTTCGCTTTTTAAATCAATTGGAGATTGTTTTATGTCCTTTTCCTCATCCCCTATTTTTATCAGTACATATCTGGCTATGTTCCATATCTTATTAGCAAATTTTTTGCCGGTTAAAATAACATCTTCATTAAATTTCATATCCTGAACGCCTGTATTTTGGTAAGCCAAACCAAATCTCAAGGCATCAGTCCCGTATTTTTCGATTAAAATAACCGGATCAATTCCTGTGCCAAGTGATTTAGACATTCTTTTTCCGTCTTTCAATAAAACAGTAGGATGAATATAAATATCCTTGAAAGGGGCTTTATCTGTAAAAAACTTACCTGAAAAGATCATCCTTATCTGCCACAAAAATACTATTCCCCTATCAGAGGTAATAAAATTTGTCGGATAGTATTCGGATAAGTCACTTGTTTTTTCTGGCCAGCCCAAAACCGCAAATGGCCAGAGGGCCGAAGAAAACCAGGTATCTAAAACATCACTCTCCCCTTCTATTGGTATTTTGTGCCCCCACCAGAGCTGTCTTGAAATATTCCAGTCTCTTATATTTTCAAGCCAGCGCAAAGATATTTCTTTCCATCTATCCGGGTAGAATTTGACCTCTTCTTTATTAATTGCTTCTCTGGCTAATTTTGCCAGTTCAGAAACCTTAAGAAACCACTGGTTAGAAGGTAGTGGTTCAATGACTGAATCGCAGCGATCGCATCTGCCGACATTGTGATTATAATCTTCAACCTTTTCTAAAAGCCCCAAATCCTCAAGATCTTTAGCTATCTTTTCTCTGGCTTCAGAAACTTTTAATCCTTCATATCTTTTCCCGGCACTTTGGTTCATGGTGCCGTTTTCATCGATTATTTTTATGAGAGGCAGTTTGTGGCGTTGGGAAATTTCAAAATCCGTTAGATCATGAGCCGGGGTAACTTTTATGATGCCGGTGCCGAAAAGTCTTTCAACTGTTTCATCGGCAACAACCTTTATTTTTATTTTTTTCAGCTTCGGATTTTCAGAAGGCGGGATATTATTATCTACTGAGTCAATTTCAATTTCTTTTCCGATATAGTCTTTGTAGCGATCATCATCAGGGTGAAATGCTAAACCAGTGTCTCCTAATTTTGTTTCCGGCCTGGCTGTGGCAATGGTGAAAGGCCCGTATTTTATAAAAT
>CAYHZG010000006.1:0-20485 GCA_964361105.1 uncultured Candidatus Saccharibacteria bacterium | reverse complement strand
CCCGAATCAAGCGGCAAGACCACTTTGGCTTTACATGTCGTGGCTGAAGCTCAAAGACGCGGAGGCCTGGCTGCTTTTGTTGATGCCGAGCATGCTTTGGATCCGGAATACGCCAAAAAAATCGGGGTCAAAATTGATGATCTTTTGATTTCCCAGCCGGATCACGGCGAACAAGCTCTTGAGATAGTAGAGACTCTTATTAAGTCAGGAGCAATGGATGTGATTGTGGTTGATTCGGTCGCGGCCTTAACTCCCAAGGCTGAAATTGACGGTGATATGGGTCAGCAGCATATGGGTTTACAGGCCCGGTTAATGAGCCATGCTTTAAGAAAACTCACTGCCGTACTAGCCAAATCAAGGACTGTTTTAATTTTTATAAATCAGATTCGGCACCAAATCGGAATTATGTTTGGCAATCCCGAGACCACCACTGGCGGCAAGGCCTTAAAATTTTACTCTTCGGTTAGAATTGATGTCCGCCGCATTGCTCAGGTTCAATCTGGCGAAAAAATTATTGGCGGCCGGCACCGGGCTAAAGTGGTGAAAAACAAAGTTGCCCCGCCATTCCGGCAAGCCGAGTTTGATATTTTGTATAATGAAGGCATTTCTCATCTCTCGGACTTAGTTAATTCAGGAGTCAAATATGGCGTTTTAGCTCGCTCGGGTGCCTGGTATAATTTTGATAAAATAAAACTCGGCCAAGGCCTTGAATCGGCCAGAAGTTTTTTGAAAGACAATGGAAAGATGGCTGAAGAGATTACTAAAAAAGTAAAAGAAGCGGCGTTTAAAGAAGAAGTATAGCCGAGTCGCTCACAGGATGAATCAATTATAGTCCAATATAGTCCAACCGTTCACAGGGGCAAATCAATTTAGCGTGAAAATTTTGAGACAAATTCGAGGAGCTCGGAGCGAAGTGTACTTCGCTACATGAGCGACGAGCGACAAAGAATTTGGCCAAAATCTTCACGCCCTCTGAGGGAAGCTAAATTTATGTTCAATTTCTGTGTCAGGCCTCGTCAATGTATCAAAGTACATTTTCCTCGGCCTTCCTTGAACTTGAATATTCTTTAGCTTCTAAATTGATTTATCCTATGAACGGTTGGACAACCTTTCTTGTTTCGGGCTAGTAGCCAGGAGGGCAAGTTCTCTTGCGATTTTAATGCTTTGGGCCAAGCGCCGCTGGTGCTTTTTGCAGAGATTATTGTATCTCCCTTTTTTTATTTCCAACTCCGGATTTAAAAATTGTCTCAATTCCCTTGAGTTTTTGTAATCAAATTTTTGAATGTTTTTCTGGCAGGCGATGCAGACCATGCTTAAAACGGAACGTCTTTCAGTTGAACCTCTTCTTCTTCAATTTCTGATTCGGCCATGGCCCCTCTGAGCGTGGCTTCTGCCGGTGGTTCATCTTCATTAACCACTGGGATTTCCTCCTTTGTTAAAGCTTTGGAGGACTGGTCTTCTTTACCCTCCATAGTCCCGGTCTTTAGAGCCATCCCTGCTGAAGCAGGGGCAGCAGAGGAAGAGTCTTTTGGTTTTGGTCCAAGCTGCAAGTTTTCGGCCACTATTTCGGTTCTGTATCTTTTGACTCCATCCTGGCCCTCCCAACTCCTGGTTTGGAGCCGTCCCTCAATCATGGTTAAGGATCCTTTATTCAAATACTGGTTGGCTATTTGAGCCAGGCGGCCCCAGACTACGACACTATGGAATTCAGTTGCTTCATTCCTTTGGCCGCTTGCCCGATCATTCCAAACTCGATTGGTAGCAATTCTTAAAGTGGCGACTTCCTGGCCGCCTAGAGTGGTTCTGAATTCCGGATCTGATGCTAAACGCCCAATGAGATATACTTTGTTTAAGTTCATAGTTTTTCTAAAATTTCTTCAATCTTTTTGTCCAATTCCTCGGTTTCCTTAATTCTTTCTTCTTTTGGTTTTTTATCGACAGTTTCTTTGTCGTGGATTCTTGACGCCTCTGAAGTCGGAACTTTTGGCTTGGCTAATTTCGGTTTTGCAATTCTTTCCTTTTCTTTTTTAACCATTAGATGCCGGAGGATATCATCACTAGCCAGAAGATCTTTGTTTATTTTTTGAACGGCATTCTTGGGGGCGAAAAATTCAATATAGCCAAAATTGGAAAATCGTTCTTTTTTTATCGGATAAACCAGTTTGATTTTTTTTATCTCGCCGTAACGGCTCACTAGGCCTCCGCTTTGGGAAATAAGACCTTCAATCTCCCGCCTTTTTTCCTCGGCTTCAGTTTCACTGAAAGAAGGGGAGAGATGAAAAGCCAGTTCGTATTGCTGCCGCTGAAGTGTTTCTTCCATTGAGTTAAAGTAGCAAAAAGGATTCACCAGGTCAATCCCGCCTAAATTTTAATTTCTACTACATCTCCATCTTGAATAATATAATCTTTGCCAACGGTTTTAATTGAACCTTTTGATTTAGCGGCGGTCCAACTGCCAACATCGAGTAAGATTTCCCAGTTTATCACTTCGGCCCGGATAAACAATTTTTCAAAATCAGTATGGATGGCTCTGGCGGCTTTGGGAATTAAGTCGCCTTTTTTGGCGGTCCAGGCCCGAGTCTCGTCATCGCCGGTAGTGAAGAAAGTGATGAGGCCGAGAGTTTTGTAAGCGGTCTTAATGAGTGAATCTAACCCGCTCTCTTTAATATTAAACTCGGTTAAGTATTCTTTTTTTTCTTCCGGAGTTGCTTCTGATAAAGCTAATTCTAAGGGAGTTGAAAGAACCACAAAGTCTCGCCAATTCATCGTTTTTAGTAATTCTTCATCTGGCCGCCATCCTTCGGTCAATTGTTTTTCAGAAACATTCAGAACAAAAATTACTTTTTTATCAGTCAAAAGCTGAAGCGGCGGCAAATCTTTATTCTTTTTTTCATTTCTTTTTTCTTTGGTTTGAAGGTCAGCCAATTCAAGTTCAGTTTCAATTACCCCAATATCATTAGCTGGACTCGCCCCGTTAGAAGTAGGTCGCCTTGGGCGACCGTCAGTTCTAATGGGGTCTATTTTATTTTCATAACGAATAATCTTTTCATCCTCAAATATTCGAACTATATGGGCAATCACATCAACCTCGCGAATATTAGCCAAAAATTGATTGCCCAATCCTTCACCTTGTGCCGCACCTTTGACCAAGCCAGCAATGTCTATAAATTCAATAGTGGTATAAATCTTTTTGGCTGACTTTGAAATTTCTGCCAGGGCATCAACTCTTTCATCGGGCACGGCAACCACGCCTATATTCGGCTCAATCGTGGTGAATGGATAATTTTTTATCTCAACCTGCTTTTTGGTGATGGCTTTAAAGAGGGTGCTTTTTCCGACATTTGGCAGACCAACGATTCCGACTGATAAAGACATAATAGTATGCTATATTATATTAAAAATAACTAAGAAACAAATTATATGGAAAATTTATTGAATACAATTGAGATGGTGCCCAAAGACAAAAAACTCATTGTTTTTGACTTGGACGGGACGCTTACAAAGAGCAAATTTGATTTGGACGAAGAAATGGCCGAGCTTTTGAAAAAGCTACTTGAGAATAAAATGGTTGCCGTGATCGGGGGCGCTAAATTTGAAACATTCGAGCACCAACTTTTATCAAAACTCCAAACCCCATCAGAATTGTTGAATAATCTTTTTTTATTTCCCACCACCGCCACCACTTTTTATAAATATAATGGCAGTAGGTGGAAAGAAGTATATAGAGACGAACTTTCAAATAAAGAGAAAAATCAAGTTTTTTCCGCCTTTGAAAAAACTTTCAAAGAGCTTAATTATGAGCACCCGGAAAAAACTTATGGCGAATTGGTTGAAGATAGGGGCACACAGATTACTTTTTCAGCCCTTGGCAATGAAGCTCCGCTTGAGCTAAAAGAAAAATGGAATAAAGAAAATCCCGATATCCAATCAAGAATGGAAAAAATTCTACAAAAACATCTTCCGGACATGGAAGCTAAAGTAGCTGGCCTTACATCAATTGATGTAACCCGCAAAGGCGTTGATAAGGCTTATGGGATTAGGCAAATTGAAAAATATTTGGATATCCCGATTGAGGATATGCTATTTGTTGGCAATGATTTTTCTCCGGAAGGAAACGACGAAGCCACTCTGCAAACCAGGGTTTTATGTTTTGAAGTTAAAGGAGTAGAGGAAACAAAAAATTTGATTCGTTATTTAATTTCAGAGTAGCCCTATTTTTTGTTTGATTTCATGAAGAGTTTTTTTGGCTTCATTGCGTGCTATTCCTTCAGAAATTTCCAAGATTTTCTTAACTTCCTCAGAGTCACTTTTAAATTCACTATATCTTTTTTGAAACGGTTTCAGAAACTCTATAATTATTTCAGCTAGGTCATCTTTAAATTGAATATAAGTCTTGCCTTCATATTGATTTTTGATTTCTTCTAAAGATTTTCTTGAAAAGATTTTATATAATGTAATTAAATTTGATATAGCTGGTTTTTTCTGAGGTTCATAAATTATTTCTTTTCCTGAGTCAGTAACTGCTTTTTTAATTTTTTCTTTTATCTCACTAGGTGAATCATTTAAAGCAATACCCTCATCTGCACTTTTGGACATCTTCTGTTTTGGGTTTTGTAAAGACATAATTTTAGCCCCCTCTGCTATATATTCTTTTACTACTCCAAAAGTTTCTCCGAATTTTGAGTTAAATCTTTTTACTATCTCATTTGTTAAATAAATATGCGGTAGTTGATCTTGACCCACAGGAACAAGATTGGCTTTATAGATTAAAATATCTGCAGCCATTAAAGCCGGATAAGCAAGTAAACCAAGGCTTATATCTGGTATATCTTGAAAGTATCCTTGTAGATATTTTGTTTTATTTATATCAAAATCTTCTGGCAAAACCCCAACTTTTTTTTCTATTACTTCTTTGATTTTTTCTGTAAAAGTTGGCAAACGTCTAAAAAAGGTTTCAGGAGTTATTGAAGAGAAGATCCAAGCTAACTCTGTATGTTGTGGTATTTGTGACTGACGAATAAGTAAAACTTTTTTATAATCAAGGCCAGCGGCCAAAAATTCACATGCTGTTTCTAAAATTTGCTCACTATATTTTTTTGGATCAAATGGAGTGGTAATTCCATGATAATCAGCAATCATAAAAACTGCCAAATCGATATCCTGGCGATCTTGCAGTTCGATCCAGTTTTTTATGGCGCCAAGATAGTTGCCAAGATGTAGTTTTCCAGACGGGCGAATGCCTGATAATATTCGTGTCATTTAAACTTCAATCACTACTGGCAATACCATAGGTCGACGCTCGGTTTTTTGGAACAAAAACGAGCCGATTTTTTCTTTGATTTCATCTTTCAGGTAGATCCAATTTATGGGGCGGCGGCCAACGGTCTTTCTTTCGACAATGGCTCTGACCCTTTTCCTGACTTCGCTTAAAAGATCGGTGTTTTCGCGAAGATAGACAAAGCCGCGGGAAATGATATCGGGACTGGTGCGGACCCGGCCGGTTCTGGAATCAACCGTAGCGATGATAACGAACATGCCATCCTGGGCCAGGACCTGTCGGTCACGCAAGACGACGTTGCCGATGTCGCCGATGCCGAGGCCGTCAACAAAAACATACTGGATTGGAGTTTTTTCTTGAGAGACATGAAAGCCCTGTTTATTAAAGATGCCGATGCTACCGTTATCAAGAATGAATATATTTTGTTTTGGAAAGCCATCTGATTCGGCAACTTTGGCCCCTTCGCAAAGCAAGTAGTGATTAGCGTAAACCGGCAAAAGATATTTTGGTTTGACCTGCCTGATTAAGAGTTTAATGTCTTCAATCAAAGCATGGCCGCCCGAATGCACATCCATGATTTCTTTATGGATTACATTAGCGCCCTGCCGGTAGAGATTGTCTTTTAAGCGCTGAATAGTCCGTTCATTGCCCGGAATGACCGATGAGGAAAAAACAATGGTATCTGATTTTTCTATTTTAATATGGCGGTGGTCGCCGTTGGCGATGCGCATTAAAACCGCCCGGTCCTCTCCCTGGGCGCCGGTGACAACGGCGATGACTTTATTAGGCGGGTAGTCATGGATGTTTTTTATGTCAATCATGACATTGGGGTTGAATTTGAGATAGCCGATTTTTTTGGCGATCTCAATATTCATTTTCATTGAAAGACCGTCAAGGGCCACTTTTTTCCCGAGCTCTTCGGCAATACTGACGATTTGGGCCACTCGTTCAACCATTGAAGCAAAGGTGGCGATGATGATGCGGCCAGGTGCCGTCTCAATTATTTTTCTGATATTTTTATAAACCTCTGATTCGGATAACTGACTTCCTTCTTTGGTAGAGCCGAGCGATTCCATCATTAAGACAGACGGTTTTTCTTTGGTGTTCCAGCGGGCCAAGTGCGAAAAGTCGGTTGGTTTGCCCTTGACCGGACTCAAATCATAACGCCAGTCGCCAGGATGAATAATATTGCCTACCGGCGTCTGTAAAATTACGCCCATGGCATCCATGATGCTGTGGGTCACTTCAAAGAGATTAACCTTGAAATAGTCACCCAAAAATAATTCTTCGCTAGCCGAGTTGATTTCATGAGCCACTAGGTACTGGTTGAGCTTGGATTCTTCAAGTCGTTTGCGAAGCAAAAAGAGTGTTAGGCGGCTCGCATAGACAGGTGGCCAGCCAAGCTTTGGTAGAAGATGCGGCGCGGCGCCGATATGGTCAAGGTGGCCGTGAGAAAAAATCACCCCGCGGATATTTTTTTCCTTACCTTCCAGATAACGGACATCAGGGATAATATAATCAATTCCCGGCATGTCTTCTTCGGGAAATTGAAGGCCCATGTCCAAAATTACAATGTCGTCGTTATATTCAAAAACGGTCATATTGCGGCCGACTTCTTCCAGGCCTCCCAGGGGAATGATTCTAAGTTCATCGGCCGAAACCGGCCCTCTTTCTTTTAAGGGTTTGGGAGTTCTTGTTCTGATTGTTCTGCGAATTGTTTTCCTAATTCTAGTAGGAGTCATCTATTTGGTGCCCCCGAGAGGATTCGAACCTCTATGATCTTGCGATCGTACGGCCCTGAACCGTATGTGTCTAGCCAGTTCCACCACGGGGGCAGAATTATTTTTCCATTTCTTTAAACTTTTCAATCATTTCTGTTTCAGTCGGCTCAACCCCCCGATTTTTAGCCAGGTAAAAATTTGTCCAGTCGCTTAAAATATAATCATTGAATATTTTTTCAAGCCGAGTTTTGCCTTCAAGTTTAACTATTTGATGAGGGACTCTTTTTTCTTCCAAAAGTTTCGCGGCCACTAAAATTTTATTTTCTAGCCGCCGGTCATCTTCTGAATCCGACAGCAGAATTACCAAAGTTGCAACATTCATTAAAGCCGTAAAGCCGGCTATTTCATTATGACTAAGATTCGGAAAATGATTCCAGAAAGCATGAATTTTTGAGCTCTCATTAAATTTAACTTTCCAAAAAGAGGCCAGAAATCTGTTTTGAAAAGAGGAGTAAATTAAAGGAGTCAGATTGCCGATTTTTTCAGCTAATTCCTTCCCTTTTTTCTCCAGCCGCTCCGGCTTTAATCCTTCCAAGCCAGTCAGTTCTTCTAAGTTAAATTCAATCATACCCGAGTTCACTAAAACCGTCAATAGGACTGTGAACATATAGCCGACGCCAAATCGTGGCGGGATGTCTTTCTGGGGCAGGGTAATTACCAGGTCATTATTATTTTTAGCGAGTTCTCTGATTTTCCCGCCTTTGGTAATGATTAAAGTTTTAACCCCCCACTTTTTAGCTTTCTCATAAGAAGAAATTGTTTCAGCCGTGTTGCCAGACCAGGAAAGAGAGATTGCTAAATCGTCTTTTGTTGCCCAAGCCGGCAAATCAAAATCCCGGTGAATATGAAAGCTATTTGGCAGTTCCGGCAAAAGAGTGAAAAGGATTTCGGCCGGCATTATTGAACCGCCCATTCCGCAAAAAATCACATTCCTAAAAGAACCGACTCGGATGTCTTTCGCAATTTCAAAACCGGCCTTGAATTGATTGGGAAAGTCGATAATTATCTTTTTTAAATTTGTCACTTCTTCGCTCCTTCGGAGCTTCGAAGTGCAAGCATTTCTTCTAGCGAAGAAGTGCTCCTCCGAAGCTTTAGCGTAGGAGAGCTATACTTTATTATTTTCTTATCCGTTTAGTCTTTATATACCATTTATTGACATTGACAAATCTTTCAGAGGGCAGGCCTAAGAGCTTATCTTCAAAGCCCTTTATTTTTTTGGCCTGAGGATAAAGGTAAAGAGGGCTATATAAGAAAATTGAGGGCAGGTCTTCAATCACCAAGTTTTGAAAATCATTATACCGGTCCCTTCGGACACTTTTATCCAAAGATTGCCTCGCCTCTTCTAAAAGTTTATCAGCTCCCTGGTTATCATACAAAGCCAAGTTCAGGCCCGGGTCTTTTTTTTGAGAAGAATGCCAGAAACTGAAAGGATCCGGCTCCACGTTTAAGACCTCGCCGAAAAGCAGCATCTGATAAGTCCGCGGCTGAATATAATTTTGCTGAAGTTCAATAACCGGGATATTAGCCATATCTATTTTTATGCCGATACTTTCCCAATCATTTTTAAGCCGTTCGCCAATGGTTATCAATTCTTTTCTTTGGGGAGCCACGAACTGGATTTCCAGTTTTTTATCGCCTTTTTCTCTGATGCCGTCGCCGTCAGAATCCTGCCACTTTGAATTTTCCAGAATTTGTTTTGAGAATTCAGGATTATAGTCGTATCTTTTTATGTTTCCATCAAAGTCGGCGAAAATTTCAGGGAGAATCGGAGAATCAACCTTGAATCCTCCGCCAGAAATGCTTTCAATGATTTTGTCTTTATTAACCGAATGGGCCAGAGCCAGGCGAACATTTTTATCAGAAAGGACATCGCTTTGGTTTTGATTTAAGAATACGGCAAAGTATCTTGGAATTTTTGGCCTTTGGAGGCTGATTTTGCCGGGGAAACGCAATTCCTTTAGGTTGGCCGAACTGATTCCGTTCAAACTATCGATGCCGCTTAAATTAAATGATTGAATTAAGTCTTCTTCCGAGGAGTAAAACTTAAATTTAATTAATTCAATATAAGGCCCCTCCTCGTAGTATTCCTCATTAGCTGATAGTTCATAAGAGGTAATCCGGCCGTTTGCATCTTTTCTTAACCTAAAGAATTTATAGGGACCGGTGCCGACCGGTTTGAGGTTTAGTTCTGAAAAGACAAAGTTGGCTGGTTTAATTTCTTGCCACAAATGAGACGGCATAATTCCTAAAGTTAGATTATTTACAAACTGGGCGTAAGGATTTTTAAGTCGGAATTCAATGGTGAAGTCATCGACTTTAATTGTTTCCACGCCTTGCCAGTTAACCCGCTGGGGGCTTGAAAAATCCTGATCTTGAGCCGTCTTTACGGTAAAAATTACATCGTCAGCCGAAAATATGCTGCCGGTATGCCACTTTACATTTTTTCTTAGATTAAATCGATAAGTCAGGCCGTCGTTAGAGATAATGAAGTTTTCGGCTAAATCAGGAACAAAGTTGCCCTGGCCGTCGTTTTTCAAAAGTCCGGAGTAAATTAGCTGGGATAAATCTCGATCGGTGTCGGTCTGTAAAAGCAGGGGATTAATGAATCGCGGTTCGCCAATTAGTCCTTCGGTAAAACCGCCTCCAAAGTCGGGCCTAGCTCGAGTGATTTCGAAATAATAACCAATCGAGATGGCTAAGATTGAGCTGATTATGACTAATGAAAGGCCTATAACGGTAAGCCGTTCTTTTCTAGATAAAAGCTTAGGGAGATGTTTTAATTTTTTTTTATCAGGAAAAAACTTTTTTAAAAAGTTTTTTATTTTTCTCCCAAGACCTTCTTTTTTAAAAGGTCTTTGATTCAGGCCTCCCGAATACAAAAATTCAAGATCGCTAGCCATTTTAGAGGAATAATCTCAGAACCGAAGTAATTATAAACAGAGTCACCAAAATTATTGTGGCAACAAAAATTCCTTTTTCAATTCCGCGCCTGGTGGCATAAACCGAGCCCTCACCGCCAAAAACACCCGATAAGCCGCCGCCTCGCCGCTGAAGCAGGATTACGACAATCAAAAGGATTGAGATAAGAATTTGGACGATATCCAGTAAGGACATGTTAATCGATTATCTTGTAAATTATTCCAATGATTAAGTTTATAAATCCAATCAAAATCGTTGATAAGACCAAAGCGGTCATGGTTTCAATAGCCATAAAGTCGAAAACATAATCAGTAATCCAAAGCATTAAAGCATTAATCACGATTATGAAAAGACCGAAAGTTATTAAAATTAACGGCGTTGAGATAAATTTGATTATCGGCTTAATGGTAAAGTTTAAAACCGCTAAGAAAATGCCGGCGATTAGATAATTCAGGTAACCGCCGGAGAAAGCAAAGTTTTCAATTGATTTTTGGGCAAAATAGAGACCTAAACTATTGCCCACGATTGATAGTAAAATACCCATCTTTAATTAACTCTATAATAAAAGTATCATTTTGACAATTATTGAAAAGTTTTTTTTCTATGGATTTTTCTATAATAACTAATCGCGAATCGGTGGGCTTCCGAATCAATATTAAGGACTAAGTTCTTAATTTCATTTGGAAGTTTTTTCATTGACAGCGGCCTTTTTAAAGTTGAAGAGAAAACTTCGTTTTTGCCTTTAGCAAGTGAGATAACAGGGATTTTTCCGCTAGCGGCCTTAGCGGCAACATT
This sequence comes from uncultured Candidatus Saccharibacteria bacterium, assembly GCA_964361105.1. GTDB lineage: Bacteria > Patescibacteriota > Minisyncoccia > 2-02-FULL-40-12 > 2-02-FULL-40-12 > CAYHZG01. The sequence goes on along the minus strand of CAYHZG010000006.1, from coordinate 9,712 downwards.
AAGTTGTCCCTTGCCCCCGTCAATAAATATTAAATCAGGATAGGGCCATTCTGGGTGATTGAATCGGCGCGTCAGAGTTTCTTTCAGCATTGCCGTGTCATCCGGGGTTTTCTTGAATTTAATTTTGAATTTACGGTATTCGTTTTTGCTTGCCCCGTAGGGTCCGCCTCGGCGGATTCCTTCGGGGTCTGGCCGGCCGTTTGCCTGCCCCGTAGCTCCCGCGAAGCGGGATGGTACTGGGGAGAAAACAACCATTGCGCCAACGGCATTTTTGCCCTGAATATTTGAAATGTCATAGCCTTCAATGCGCCTTGGTATTTTTTGTAGATTAAATATTTTTTTAAGAGTCATTAGGGCATCTGTAGTACTTTTATATTTTAATATATCAAAGGGTCTATATTCTTGAATAATTTTTGCGTTGGTAAAAACTTTTTCTAATTTTTCAATTTTGTTTCTTAGTTCAATGGCTTCTTCAAAATGTTCTTCTCGGCCTAATTCTTTAAGCTCTTTATTAAGGTTTTTTATTACAGCATTTTTTTCTCCGCTTAATATGTTTTTTATTATTTTTATATTTCTTTTATATTTTTCAGTTTCTTTTTTTGTGATTTTTGCGTTCTTCAAACAGCAGTATCCCGGGCAATTACCGATATGGTAATTAAGGCAGAAATTATGATGCGGTTGTTTGCAGGTGCAGTAGGGAAAGATGCGGCGCAAAAGGCGCAAAGTAGTTTTTAAAGCCATACCATCGGTGAACGGACCTATATAATCAATTTGGAGTTGATGAGTCAGAAAAATTTTAGGGAATTTTTCTTTTGTAAAGACGACATAGAAATATTGTTTGTCGTCGCGAAGCATTATATTAAATTTTGGCTGTTTTTCTTTTATCAGTTTTGACTCAAGAATAAGAGCTTCTATTTCCGAATCGGTTATCTTTGTTTCTAATTTTTCAGCTTCATTTAAAAGGTGCTCCATAAAGGGCGAGTAAGCCTGAGCACTAAAATTTTTTAGTGCTCGGTCGAGCACATAATCCTTATGTGCTCTGATTTTTCTGTTTAAGTATTGTCTTAATCTGTTTTTTAGATTTCCAGCTTTTCCTATATACAAAAATTCACCTTTTTTGTCTTTAAAGATATAAATTCCAGGGCTTTGAGGTGCTTTATTAGTTTGTTCTCTGATACTTGTATTCATAGCAAATAAACAGCAATATGATATCAAAATGTCGATAATAGAAAAGAGCGTTTTAAAAACCATTGTCTATTATGATTGTTTGGATTATCCGTTGACTAAAGCAGAATTAGAGTCTTTTTCATTCAAAAACAGCGGTGGCCAAGAAGTTAGTGATTTAATCCAAGAAGCCGAGGGCTTTTATTTTTTAAAAGGCCGCCGAAATTTAATAAAAATCAGAAGAGAGAGGCATGAGTTAGCTAAAAAGAAATGGCAGAAAACTTTAAAAGCAGTCAGATGGCTTCGTTTAATTCCTTACATTAGATTAGTCTTTGCTTCGGGCTCTCTGGCTTTGAATAATACCATTAAAGAGAGCGATTTGGATATTTTAATAGTGGTTAAGGCAGGCCGAGTCTGGCTGGCTCGATTCCTGACCGCAGTTTTATTAGGGCTTTTGGGTGCAAGGCGCAAAAGAGATCAAAGAATCGCGCCTGATAAAATATGCCTCAATCACTTTATAACCGATAAGTCTTTATATATTCCGCGGAAAAGCATTTACACGGCCCAATTATATGCGCGGCTTGTGCCGATTCTGCTTTATGGTGATGAATTACTTGAAAAGTTTATAGAAGCTAATTCATGGATAGGAGAGTATATCTCAGGTTGGCCAAATAGTATTAAGTATAAGGTATTAAGTATAGAGTATAATAAAGTTTTAGATTTAATTAAAAAAACCGGAGAAAAAATATTGGATACAAAATTTGGCGATTGGCTGGAGAGTGTTTTACGAAAATACCAATTGCGGCGAATTAAAAATTATCACTTGACCTATAAACCGGGCGGCCGAGTAAAGGCCGATGATGAGAGTTTGGAATTTCACCCCGACTCGCCGGAGCTGAAAATAGTTGAAAAATACAATAAAAAAATGGCCGAACTCGGCTTTCCGGAGCTTGGAAAAGAGCAAGATTCCGGACTATTGACAAAACCCGTAGATTTGCTATAATGTAAATATCAAGCTGGGAACAGCTTAAAATAGCACTTTTATATAAGAATCATTTGTGAGAAATAGCCATAGCCAAAAGATACTTGAAATGGGTGTTTTCTGGCTATGGCTATCGTAACTAGGCCTGGCCCCTATAACCTCGGGCAGAGGGAAGCTTTCCGGCAGTCAGTCGGAAAGGAGGATGTCATGAAGTACGGCGAAGCAACGATGGGACAGTTCGAAGCCGTGATCAACAAGCTCGGAGGGATGGACGGTCTCCAGAGATTCCTCAATGACGAGATGATCGTCAGGGCCGTAGAGTTCCTGAAGTTCAACGACAAGGTGACTCTGGGCGGCATTCAGAAGTTCGTCGCCAGAGACGCCTTCGGTGAGAACAACGCCGACAGCATCAAGTTCTATCTCTGGCCCGACTTCCAGGACAACTACCTCGGCAAGATCGAGGAGAACGTCGGATCGGCGACTGTCGCCGTCCACCAGCTCGAGAAGCCCTTGCGCGACGACAGGATCATGGCCGAGCTGGGCATCGACCTCAAGACGAAGAAAGGGGTCATCAAGCTGGCCCACTTCCGCGAGATGCTCAAGGCCCAGGCTCAAGGCCAGGAAGGCCCTCTCCTCGTTAACGGTTATGCAAACATCGTGTACATCGAAGACGAGAAAGGAGTTTTCTGGGCCGTGCACGCGGACTGGAGCTCGTCGGGTCGCGAGTGGGGCATCGATGCCAACTCCCTCGGGAGCCCGAACGAGTGGCATGGGGGCAACCAGGTTCTCTCGCAAGTATCTTAGGTTCTTGGGTCTTTGGACTTTTGGTCCTTGGATCTGCCGGGCCAGTTGGAATTAAAAACTCTGACTGGTCCGTTTTCTTTTTCAAAAATTTCAAGTAAAATATACTCGGATAGTAGGCGAATCTGCTGGCGGTCAACGAGGCAATTCCCGCCTTCGGCGTGGACCTTCGCCTTTCAGGCTTCCGGCGGCCGAACTCCAGGCGCGCATAATAGTTTTGAATATAGGAGCCTTAAAAAACGAAGATACTTGGTGCGGGATATTAGGGGAATAAGGATTTTTTCCGAGGGTCCCGAATCAGATACAGTCCCGAGAGTATTCAAAGGACAGTGGCACAGAAGATATTCCGTATGATAATCTGGGCCGTGAACACGAACTGGAACTCGTCGAATCGCGAGTGGAACATCAATGCCAACTCCATCGAGAACCCGAACGAGTGGAATGAGGGTAACCAGGTTCTCTCGAAAATCTCTTTGTTCAAGGACTCCTTTTATGGAGTTCTTGTTTTTTTCTGCCAGCCACCGAGCATCCGGCCGACCTCTTCAAGGTTTCTAGATAGAGCAATATACTGTTTATTATTCAATAGTTTTAGTTCCCACATTATTTGAAGAAGGAATTTTAGTATATCAAACGAGTCAGATGCTTTATTGAGATATATCAGTTTATCCGGTTTTGTTTTCCGGCTTGCGATAAAAATATTCTGTATAGTTTCAATGAATAAAGATTCAATCTTGGCTCCGAGTCCGAATCAAAGATTTTCTACAAACAAAACTTAAACTTGAACTCCACGAAGATAAAATTTTTATCAAAACTTTAGCTTCCGGAGTTGATTTCCTTGGCTGGATTCATTTTCCTGACCATAGAGTTTTAAGAATCACGACCAAGAAAAGAATGTTTAGACGGCTAAAAGAATCGCCAACTCTAGAAACATTTAATTCTTATCTTGGTTTATTGAAGCACGGGAATGCTAAAATAATTAAGAAGAAGCTATTGACAAATTTTTAGGTATTGCTAATATACTTTTCTGGAATATGAAGATTAAACCTCTTCGCGACAACCTACTTTTAGAGCCGTTAAAGGAAGAAAAGAAAAAAGGCGGCATTATTTTGCCTGAAACCGTGGAAAAGGAAAGGCCTGAAAAAGCCCGGGTTTTGGCTGTCGGGCCGGGTAAATTTGATCAGCATGGTAAAAGGATTCCGTTGGAAGTTAAAAAGGGGAACATTGTTTTATTCACTAAATACGGCCCGAATGAGATTAAAGTTCAGGATAAAAAAACTGGTAAAGAAGTAGAGTATTTAATTGCTAAAGAAGAAGATATTTTAGCGATTATTGAATAAGTTTTTGTCCAAGAGCGAAGCGATTGGTAACAAAAAGTTACCGAGCACATATTTGGAATCAAGGTCTTTCTAAAGAATTACTTAACTTTGGTGAGTCTAAGTCAGGATCTAGTTCCAACTTTGAACCCAAATATGTGCTCGGTGCTGATAATTGTAACCACTCACTATGTTCGCGGACAATTATCGCATGCCTAAACAGATTCGCTACAAAGAAGAAGCCCGGGAAGCTCTCAAAAGAGGCGTTGATAAGATTGCCAACGCGGTTAAGGTGACTCTTGGGCCAAAGGGCCGGAACGTTGTTTTGGATAAAGGTTTTGGGGCGCCGACCATTACCAAAGACGGCGTGACCGTGGCCAAAGAAGTTGAATTAAAAGATAAATTTGAAAACATCGGCGCCGAGCTGATTAAAGAAGTTGCTTCAAAGACCAATGACGTGGCTGGCGACGGCACTACTACCGCTACAGTTTTGGCCCAGGCCATTGTGGCCGAAGGTTTTAGCGCCGTAAATTCAGGCGCTAATCCTTTGGTCTTGAAAAAGGGAATGGACAAAGCCGTTGACTGGGTGATTGACTATTTGAATAAAAAGAAAAAATCCGTTTCCAGTTATGAAAAGATAAAGGAAGTGGCTTCTATTGCGGCCAATGATCCGGAAATCGGAAAGCTTATTGCCGATGTATTCAAAGAAGTCGGCAAAGACGGGGTGGTGACCGTGGAGGAATCCCAGTCAGCCGAAATGTCAAAAGAATTAGTTGAAGGAATGCAGTTTGACCGGGGTTATGTTTCGCCTTATATGATCACGAACCCGGAAAGAATGGAAGCAGTTTATGAAGACCCTTACATTTTAATAACCGATAAGAAAATTTCTTCAATTCAGGAAATTGTTCCTTTGCTTGAAAAGCTTTCCCGAGGCGGGAAAAGGGATTTAGTTATTATCGCCGATGAAGTTGAAGGCGACGCCTTGGCTACTTTGGTAGTCAATAAGCTTCGCGGCACTTTCAGTTCTTTGGCGGTTAAAGCACCCGGTTTCGGCGACCGGAAAAAAGAGCTCCTTGAAGATATTGCCATCGTCGCTGGCGGCCAGGTTATTTCAGAAGAAAAAGGAATCAAAATGGAAAATGTTGAGACAAGTATGCTTGGCCGGGCCCATCGGGTGATTGCCGCCAAGGAAAATACAACCATTGTCGGCGGAAAGGGCAAAAAGCAGGAAATTGATAAGCGCGTGGCCCAAATCAGGTCTCAAATTGAAAAATCAACTTCTGATTTTGATAAGGAAAAATTGCAGGAAAGGCTGGGTAAACTATCTGGCGGAGTGGCGGTGATTCGGGTTGGCGCGACCACTGAAACCGAACTCAAAGAGAAAAAGTTCAGGATTGAAGATGCGGTTAATGCCACCCGAGCTGCTTTGGAAGGAGGCATTGTTGCCGGCGGAGGCGTGGCGCTTTTTGAAGCGGCAAAAGAACTGAATTCTAAAACTATAAAAGGAGTGTCGGAAGTGGGCGACGAAGCCAAAGGTGTTTCGGTTATTAAGGCCGTGCTGGAAAAACCGCTTCGGGCTATTGCTGAAAACGCCGGCAAGGATTCAAATGAAGTGGCGGCAAAGGTTTTTAGCATGGAGCAGGGGATGGGCTTTGATGCTTTAACCGGTGAATACGTAGATATGTTTAAAGCCGGAATTATTGACCCGCTTAAAGTTGTAAAAGCCGAATTAACCAACGCCGCTTCCATCGCTTCTCTTATTTTGACGACCGAAGCGGTGGTGGCGGATATTCCCGAGGAAAAAGAAAAAGGCCCGAAGATGCCCGAGGACTACTAAAGAGCTATAAATAATTACTCGCCAAAAGGGACTTTACCAAAAGCCTCTTTTGATTTATTCTCAATTCAACTACAGCACTTTAAGAGGAGTAGTCCGATGACCGAAACTGACCGCGAGAATCTGCAGATTTTAGAAAGCTGCGGCGCGATTCGTGAGGGTCACTTTGTCTATTCCAGTGGCCGGCACGGCTTGGTTTACATCGACATAGAAGCGCTTATAGACCATTCTAAGTCGATGACGATTCTTTGCCGCCAGCTCGCTCACAGATTCAGAGACAGCGCCGTTGACTGTGTCACTGGTCCAACCAAAGGCGGAGTCGTGGTTGCCAGCCGGGTGGCAGCGCAACTCTCAAATTTCTGTGGGAGGAAAGTTGACTTTGTCCCTACCGAAAAGACGTCCCTTGACGGATTCTTCATCAAGCACGCTTTCCGTAGTCAGATTTCCAATAGGAAAATTCTGGTGGTTGACGACGTCCTTACCACTGGCGGTTCAGTCCAGCAGGTGATTGATTTCGTCAGGCGATGGGACGGCAACGTCGTTGGGATAGGCGTTCTTTACAACCGAGGAGGCGAGTCGGCAAGGAGTGCGGTTGATGTTTCGGATTTTTTCGCTCTGTTGGACATTCCTCATCCGTCCTGGAGCGAGAGCGAATGCCCGGCTTGCAAAAACGGTATTCCGATCAGTTTGGACTTTGGCCACGGGGGAGAGTCCCTCCTGCGGAAGTTTCAGGCTGTTTAGACATTTGAAGGGGTGCTCGGCCATCATGGCAAGAGCCCCTTTTTGTTTCCTTGATTTCCATTATTACTTCAGATAGTTTTAATAATCAGGAGGTGAGGTAATGATGCAAATTCCAAGCTGTACGATTGGAAAAGCCGTAAAGGTGACTGTGAATCCAGCTCTTTACAACGGTGCCGGAACAGTCAAGAAGGTTGAAGATGTGAAAGAGGCGGCGCGGTGCGAAGCAGCCGGAGCGATTCTGGTCGGTTCAATCACCGTTCTGGAACGGACCGGAAATGCCGGCAATGTTCTTTGGGTCGGGCCGCATGGTTCTCTCAACTCGCTTGGAATCCCGAATGGCGGGATTCCATATTACCGTCAGCATCTGCCCGAGATGGTTCAGATTGCCCATGACGCCGGGAAACCGTTTTTCGTGAGCGTAGCTGGGTTCAAGCCGGAAGAGTTTGGTCAGTTGGCTGAAGTTGCAGCCGAAGGCGGAGCTGACGGAGTGGAGCTAAACTTCGGCTGTCCGAACATCTGGGATAGCGCTGAGCAGAAAGGGATTTTCAGTTTTTACCCAGAGATGATCAATGAGGCATTGGATAATGTTTGGAGACGAATTAATTACTCTTTGATCTGGATGGTCAAGGCTTCACCATTCTCCAATCCAATGCAGCTCAAGGAAGTTGCCAAGGCGATTTCCAGTTGGTCAATCAACGCGATTGTCACGAGCAATACCTTCCCCAATGCCTATGGTGTGGATCGAGCAACCGGTTTGCCTTTGATAACACCAGGCGGGGGATTGGCGGGGTTTGCCGGACAGGGATTCAAGAACATCGCCCTTGGCCAAGTGAAGCAGTGGCGAGAAGCACTTCCGCCGAGCATCGGGGTCATCGGTGTCGGCGGCATCAGCTCCGGCGAAGACATGGCCGAGTACTTTCATTCAGGAAAAGTGATTGCAGTCCAGGCGGTTTCAACACTTTTACGAAAAAACCGTCTGGATTTGCACGACTTGGGCCGACTCTTGCGTGAGTTCATTGAGCTTCCAGAACAAGAACCCGAAACCGCAGCTTAACTGGAGGCGATGATGGAGCTTGAGATTTTGATGGGGAAACGCCTGTTTCTGGGAAGTGAGAGACTGGCCGAGGTAATTTATCAGCATATCAGCGCTGGTAACAGTCTCACTGACCTTGAAAGAGGTCTTCTGCTTCGTTATCTGGGACTGCAAGTTCCAGATGAAGCAAGAAGGGCTTACGGATCGGCTGACGATTCTGCCCGCAAAGATGCTCTCAAGGCGGTGATGGCTAAGTTCCCAAAAGAATGGCCGCCTCCGGCCAGAGCACCTTAGAAAGGGGACGCCCGCGTCCCCTTTCTTTTTTTCCAAAATTTGGTAAAATTATTTTATGATAGTTATCTGGATTATAGTTGTAGTTTTAGTCATTTGGTTCATTGGGACTTATAATGTTTTGATTGTCCGGCGCAATCGGGTCAAAGAATCGTGGTCTGACATTGAAGTTCAGTTGAAGCGCAGATATGACTTGATTCCTAATTTGGTTAATGCGGTTAAAGGATATGCTAGTCATGAGCAGGGAGTTTTTGAAGAAGTGACAAAGGCGCGGGCAATGGCTATTGGTGCAAAGACACCGGAAGAGCACGGCCGGACAGAGAATATGCTGACTGGTGCTCTAAGACATCTTTTTGCCGTGGCCGAGGCCTACCCCCAGCTTCGGGCTTCTGAAAATTTCCGGGAACTACAGATAGAGCTTTCTGATACTGAAAACAAAATCCAGGCGGCTCGGCGTTTTTACAACTCCACGGTTATGGATCTGAACACTTCAGTTGAGCAGTTCCCGACCAATCTGATTGCCGGAAGGTTCGGCTTCAAGAAAGAAGAATTCTTTGACTTGGAAGAAGGCGCGGCAAAAGAACCGCCGAAAGTAAGCTTCTAACTCTTATGGCTAATCTATATTCTCACAGGGCGTCTAATATAAGGAAGACGTGGCTGCTTATCAGCCTGTTTTTGATTTTGATAATCTTGATTGGCTGGCTGGTGAGTTTGGTTTTTGAAAACCCGGTTATCTTATATATCGCTGTCGGCTTCAGTTTGATAATGAATATACTCGCTTATTGGTTTTCCGATAAAATTGCTCTTTCCATTGCCCGAGCCAAGCCGGTCCAGCGGAGAGAAATTCCAGAGTTTTACAACATCGTTGAAAATTTAAGCATCACCGCCGGACTCCCGATGCCGCGTCTTTATCTTATTAATGAGCCGCAGATAAATGCTTTTGCCGCTGGTCGGAATCCGAAAAATTCGGCGGTGGCTGTGACCACCGGCGCTCTGCAGAGACTCAACCGGGCCGAGCTTGAAGGAGTTTTAGCTCATGAGCTTTCGCATATCGGCAACCGCGACATTCTGGTTTCCACTATTGCCGTGGTTTTATCAGGCGTGATAGCTATGGTTGCCGATATATTTTTACGGATGATGTTTTGGTCAAGCGATGAGAGAAGGGGTGGAGCATTTGTTTTGATTATGGCAATCGTGGCGGCTATCTTAGCACCTTTTGCGGCAATGCTTTTGCGGTTGGCTGTTTCTCGAAAGCGTGAGTTTTTAGCCGACGCTTCGGGTGCTTTGCTGACCCGCTATCCTGAAGGCCTGGCCTCGGCCCTTGAAAAAATCGGCCAAGATAGTAATCTGATGAGGTCAGCTTCTGACGCCACGGCCCATTTATATATCTCAAATCCGTTCAAAGGCAAAGAAAGAAAGAGCTGGTTTGTGAAACTTTTTATGACTCATCCGCCGATAGAGGAGAGGATTAAGATTTTGAGGGGAATGAAAGTTTAAAATTTGGAAGGATGGCCGAGTGGTTTAAGGCGCGCGCTTGGAGAGCGCGTGGGAGA
>CAYHZG010000005.1:0-21586 GCA_964361105.1 uncultured Candidatus Saccharibacteria bacterium | reverse complement strand
ATGGTTTCGTTAGCCGCTTTTGAGGCAGGAGCATCTGCTCCCCAATCAAGCTTAAAGACAGTTTCCGTGGAACCAGAAGCAGAGAGAGTGAATTGAGTGCCGCTGAAGTTTAGAATCGTGGCGGCTGATTGAACTTGAGTGCCTGATTCTTCTGTTTTAATAGCTCCACTAGCATCGGTCAGACAAGAGAAAGTACCAGTGGTCAGATCCCAGTTAAGAGTCTGGGTTTCGGCATCACAGTCAGTCAGAGAGAAACCAGAGATGGTCCCGCCAGATAAAGAGCCAGTCACCACCAGGTCATCAGAGATAGTAAGGTCACCGGTAAATGAGTGAGAAGCGGCGTTAGAAAAGAGAACCCGATTACCCCTGACCACCAAGGAATTAGTCCCAACCTCAAAGTTGCCCGATATTGAGGCATTAGAGGTAAACAAGGCAAACCCATCAAAAGCCGCTGAACCATTAACTTCAAAACCACCCGAGATGAGAAGGTCATCAGCGTCAATGATGGTACCGGCATGAGTCGTGGCGTCAGTGCCAAACCTTGAGTAACTTACCGAGGCCACCGAATTGCCGCCGGCCTGAAAAGAGCCGGAAGCAATCAAGCGGCCGCCTTGTTCGACCAATAATAATCGCAAACCGTTATTGTTTTGAATTTCAAAATAATCCCTTGAACCCTGATCAACCGTGGCTTTTAGAGTAAGTTTGGTAAAATTGTTTGATGGTTCCGGAGCGGCGGCGGTTTGCATAAAAACAGGAAAGTTAACGTCAAAACGTTTATTGGTGGAGTCCCATTTAATAACCGCATTAGTGGCTGGAGTGCCCCTCTCATATACTAAACTGCTATCCTCGCCGTCATTGGTGGCATTGTCACTGTTAATAACAAAAGAGTTAGCCACTGTTCCTGAAATTGATGATGAAGCGGCGGTTAAGTTCGTAACGTCAAGTGAGTCGGTCCATATTTTTCTCCATCGATTAGCGGTTGAGCCAATATCGAAAGCATTGGTAAACGGGATTATATGACTCCTAACTTGAGAATTTATAAAAACCAAATCTGTCCCGTCAGTTGCGTTGCCGATGGCAACATGGCTGTCAAAAGCGGCTGAAGCGTTAACTTCCAGGTCACCGGAAATTAAGAGGTCATTAGTGGTGGTTATATAATTTGAATGAGAGGTCGTATCAGCACCGAATCGGTTGTAAGCGGCTGAAGTTAAGTCGCCGACCTGAAGAGTGTTGCCGGTAAGAATGTAAGAAGCCGAGGCCGTGCCCTGAAATTCTCCCCGACCTTGGATAGTTAGAAGAGAAGTCGGACCGGTCGTCCCGATTCCGATGTTGCCGCTAGAGTCAATCCTTAATCTCTCGGTTCCGCCGGTAGAAAAGGCGACCGTGTTAGCACCAGGACTGAAAAAGCCCGTATCCTGGTCAACTCCGAAGCTGAAAGACGGAGAAGCGGCGGTATTTCTCTGGGCATAAAAGAAAGAGGCCGAAACATTTCCTGAAAAATTAGTTGTTCCGTCAATAAACAAACTCCCGTCTATTTCAAGATCGCCTCCGATTAATAAATCATTGGCCGAGGTAATACTGCTTCCGTGAGTTGTTGTTCCAGTTCCGAATCTTGAGTAGGATACAGTTGCTCCGGCATTAGCTACTTGGATTGAGTTCCCAACAATCAAATACGATGTTGAAGTAGTACCGTTAATTTCTAAAGCCGCACCCGAAGAGCCGCCGCCGCCGACTAATAATTGACCGGAGATACTGGCCACACCCACCACTTCAAGAGCAGTTTCAAGGTTTGCCGTGCCGATACCAACCCTTTTATTAACTGCTTCAACTTTTAAGGCCGTACTGCCCACCGTCAAGTTTCCGTCTATTTCGGCGCTTCCGGAAACATCAAGCAATCTCGAAACTTTAACCGTTTCGCTGTCAGTGGTAGCCGGGTTTAAAATGGTAACGCCTTGATTGCCGCCGACGCCCGTAGGAACTAAACTGGTCGGGGTATATGAGAATCTCTGGCCAATTCCGCTTAAAGTTATTTCTATGCTTCTGAATTTATTTTCTCCTTCTTGGAGTGATTGTTCGATGGAGAGCAGTCTTGACTCTACATTGGAAGACAAGGGAGCGGTCGTTTTGCCGACTTCTCTGATTGTTTCTCTGATTTCAACCTGGATAGGCGGTGGTTCCTTAAGTTTTTCTTCCAGGAGTTTCTCGTTAGCCAATATCTTAAGTTGGGCTTCTGAAAGTTGGTTGCTCAATTCTTCAATCTGTTTTTGGAGCTCCTCGGTTCCATCTTTTTCAGCAACTCCGGCTTTTTTGAACAGGTCAAACAATTTTCCGAGCGGGGAAAGGGCGGGCTCGATATAGTTGTCATAGAGATTGGCGCCAAGAAACTTTTCGGCCCCGACAGAAAAGATTGCTAAAATTAAAGAGGCCAACAGAATATATCTTAATCCAGATTTAATTGCCGAACTAAGATATACTCTGTTGGCCTGTCCGCCTTTTGGGCTTAGGCGGATTTGATCGGTTGTCTGGGAAAGAGCAATTGAAGGTGCTATGGGCCTTCGAGGGATGGTTACGCTTTTTAAGGCGTTAAGTTTTTTTTGTTCTTCGACTCTTCTCTTATACTCTTTAAGTGACTCGCGTAAGACGAACCATTTTTTGCCCGATTTTATTCCCTGAACTTTACCTTGCCTAACTAAAAGACCGATATGGTCTTGATCGTAACCGAATTCTTGGGCAAGAGTTGAGGTGGCAATAAATCGTTTTCCTTCTCGCTGGATCTCTGTCTTACTTACCACTCTCCTTAACTCCTTAAATAGTTTTTCTAACTCTTCTGATTGATTCAAACTGAATCCCTCAAAAGCTTTCCCGATAACCGATAATTCACTTTAATTGTAGATATATGGGCGCTAATTAAATTTTCTAATTTTTTAAAATATGTGTCAAGAACTTCTGTGGATAAAGTTTAATGCTTTTTTAAAGTCCATTATTTTTGGAATTCAATAATAGCAACAGTATATAATAAAAAACCCCCCTACTTAAGAGGAATATTTATGACTAAATTCTCAACCTTTTGATCAACTTTTATTAATCTTTATTATCTTTTATAAGAGATTTTAAATATATAGAAATAAAAATTATACCTCCAATTATATCCATTGTCAGATCACCTATAGTATCATCTAAATTTCCAATACAGCAGATAATCTTATATCCTTGAATTAAATATTCTCTGAAATATATAGTAGCGAGATATTCTAAAAACTCCCAAAAAACCCCGACAAATATTGTGGTTCCTAAAATAATCAGGGCTGATATTGAAAATTTAGCTTTAATTATGGGTTTATCGGCTCTATCTGCCCTATCTTTTCTGAAAAGTAAGTTAGTGAAAAACATAGCCACAAAAAAGCCCCCTCCCAAATGCAAAATCATATCAAAATAAGAGAAACGGTAGAACTTTAAGCCTAATCCAAGAAATAAATCTGAAAAGAAAATTAAGATTAAGAAAAAAATTGCTGTTTTCACGGTAATATATTATTTATTTAATTATACATGTTTAAATTTAATTTAACCAAAGTTGAAGAAAAGATTCAAAAATTCTGGGAAGCTAATAGTATTTTAGAAAAGAGCTTAGCCCTTCGACGAGTTCAGGGTAAAAAAACCAAAAAGTTCGTTTTTTATGAAGGGCCGCCGACAGCCAATGGCTTGCCTCACATTGGCCATTTTTTAACTCGAGCTTTTAAGGATTTATTTATTCGCTACAAAACCATGCGTGGTTTTTTTGTGCCGCGGCGGGCCGGCTGGGACACTCATGGTTTGCCGGTAGAGATAGAGGTTGAGAAAGAGCTCGGACTGAAAAATAAAAAAGAAATTGAAAAATATGGAATCGCCAAGTTCAACAAAAAGGCCAAGGAATCAGTCTGGCGCTACAAGGCCGAATGGGAAAAATTTTCCAAACGAATCGGCTTTTGGCTTGATTTTGATAATTCCTACATTACTTATGCCAACGATTACATTGAAACTCTTTGGCATATTGTTAAGCAGTTTGATAAGAAAAAGTTTTTGTACAAGGGTCATAAAGTTTTGCCCTGGTGCCCGCGTTGCGGCACTCCCCTTTCCAGCCATGAAGTCGCTTTAGGATATGAAAGTATAACCGAGGATTCGGTTTATGTAAAGTTTAGAATTAAAAGTGGAAAGTTTAAAGATGCTTATATTTTAGCTTGGACTACAACTCCCTGGACTCTGCCGGGCAATGTGGCTTTGGCAGTAGGAGAGAAAATTGATTACACAGTAGTTTCAAAGGGAAATGAAAATTATATTATCGCCAAGGAACTTTTGGGAAAAGTAGTTGATAAGCCGTATGAAACCATTAAAGGAATAAAAGCCAAAGATTTAATTGATTTGGAGTATGAGCCATTATTGGAGGTTAAAAGTCTAAAATCCAGTAAATCGTACAAAGTTTATCCGGCTGATTTTGTGACCACCGAAGAAGGTACGGGCGTGGTTCACACCGCCGTGATGTATGGAGAAGACGATTATCAATTAGGCGAAAAAGTCGGTTTGCCCAAATACCATACCGTTGATAAGGAAGGCAGATTCACTAAGGATGTTCCCGAGTTTTCCGGCCGGTTCGTAAAAGGCGCCGAAAAAGATATCATTACTTATTTAAAAGAGAAGAATCTTTTATTCAAAGTCGAACCATATACTCATGATTATCCTTTTTGTTGGCGATGCAAGACCCCACTTTTGTATTATGCCACTGATTCTTGGTTTGTTAAGACCACAGCCGTTAAAAAACAATTAATCGCCAACAATCAAAAAATAAACTGGGTGCCGGAATACATTAAAGAAGGGCGTTTTGGCCAGTGGTTGAAAGAGGTAAAGGACTGGGCTTTTTCGCGAGACCGCTTTTGGGGCACGCCTTTGCCAGTATGGCAGTGTAATAAATGTAAAGAGTATTTAGTTATAGGTTCATTAGAGGAATTGGAAAAATATCGTCATAAAGAATCAAATCAGTATTTTATTTTGCGCCACGCTGAAAGCACTAAAAACCAAGATGGTGAAATTACCAGCTCCAAACTTGAAAAGGATACTTACGATTTGACCGAAAAAGGCAAAATTCAAGCTGAAAAAATTGCTCACGATTTAAAGAATAAAAAGATAGATTTAATTTTTTCTTCACCGTTTCTAAGAACTAAAAGGACCGCTGAAATCATAGCCCAAAAACTCAATTTAAAAGTTAAAATTGATGAGCGTCTTAAAGAGGTTGATTATGGAAGTGAGCACGAAGGCCTGGACCAGGAAAGTTTTTTAAAGGCGTTTTCTTATCCCGAATATTTTAGCCAGAAACTTGGCTTAGATGGAGAAAGCCGGGATGATGTTAAAAAAAGATTATTCAGTTTTATAAAAGAGGTTGAAGGAAAATATGAAAACAAGAATATTTTGATTGTCAGTCATGGCGATCCCTTATGGATGATGGAGGGAATGGCTCGGGGCTTTACCGATAGAGAACTTTTTCAGATAAAAGCCCGCCATAAGGAAGTGGGTGATATAAAATTAAAGCCGCTTGAAACCGGGGAATTCAGGTTTTTTAAATTTAATAATTATCCCCGCAATGAGTTTGGCAGTTTAGATTTGCATCGATCCTATGTGGATGAGGTGGTTTTGAAGTGCCAAGAATGCAGCGAAGAAGTAAAAAGAACTCCTGAAGTTATTGATGTTTGGTTTGATTCAGGAGCAATGCCTTTTGCTCAAAGCCATTATCCATTTGGAAATAAAAAACCGGACTTTCCGGCAGATTTTATTACCGAGGGAGTTGATCAGACCCGCGGCTGGTTTTACACCCTCCTTGCGGTTTCAACTCTTTTGGGCTTTGGCCCGCCCTATAAAAATGTAATTTCCTTGGGCCATGTTTTGGATAAAGACAGGAAAAAGATGTCAAAATCGCTGGGCAACGTAGTCACGCCTGATTACGTGATTGAAAAATTCGGAGCCGATGTAGCCAGATGGTGGTTTTACCGAGTTAATCAGGCTGGCGAGTCAAAAAGTTTCAGAGAAGAAGAGTTAAAAGAAATAAGTAATGGATTTGTTCGGGTAATTATAAACTCTTTGAGGTTCTGGCAATTGTATCATGAAACAAGGTACAAGAAACAAGAAACAAAAGTTGATTTCCATAAATTAAATTTTCACAAGCTCGGAGATAAAAATAATCTTGGCATTTTAGATAGATGGTTGCTATCGCGATGGAATAATTTAGTCGGTTCGGTTACCAAATCTATGGATGAATATGATGCCACGGTGGCCAGTCGGGAGATTGAAAAATTCGTGATTGAAGATTTGTCCAACTGGTGGATACGCCGCTCCCGCGAAAAGTTCCAACTGGACCAAGGCAGTTATCAGAAGGACTTACTTAGATTTATTCTTCTTGAGCTGGCCAAACTAATTGCGCCTTTTACTCCTTTTCTGGCCGAGTATCTTCATGATGAGCTGCACCATGGGACTAAAATGGAGACTCAAAGCATCCATTTCCACGACTGGCCTGAAGCGAATAAAAAATTGATTGATGAAGATTTAGAAGAAGAAATGGAATTAGTGAGAAAAATCACTAGTTTGGGTTTAGCGGCTAGGAAAGATGTGAGTATTAAGGTGAGGCAGCCATTAGCGAAGCTTACGCTTCGCAATTTCCAATTTCCAATTTCTCCCGATTTGCAAAGCAAATCGAGGATCCTCGATTTTGCAAAGCAAAATCGGGACAATTTCCAAAAAGAATTAGAAGATCTCATAAAGGAGGAAGTAAATGTAAAAAAAATAGTTTTTGAGAAAGGCGATAAAGAAGAGGTTATTTTAGACACAGAGATTCCCGCGGCTTTAAGAGAAGAGGGTTGGGTTCGCGAGTTTATAAGAATGATTCAAGATGCGAGGCGCGATGCGGGCTATAATTTTGACCAAGAAGTCAGCGCTCATTGGTTCGGAGAAGACAAATCCTTAGCCGAGGCGATAAGAAGAGAAGAAAAATTTATAAAACAAAAAACGGTTTTGAAAGATTTGAAAGAATCCCGCCATGACCCGAAATTTACCTACGACATTGAAAAAGAAGAGGAATTTGAACCAGGCCGCAAAATTTGGCTAGGCCTGAAAAAGTGATAATATAAGAATTAAATGAGAAAACTGATAATCTATGGCCTTTTGTTTCTTGGAGTTTTAGCTATTGCTATTTTTTTGTTGTACCGAAGCGGTTTTCGGGAGGGTCAGGTTATTCTAAAAATTGAGGCGCCCGAAGAGGCCGTGTCCGGAGAAGAAATTGAGTATAAACTTATCGTTGAAAATAAAAATAACTTTGACCTTAGAAATACCAAGCTCTCCTTTTCTTATCCTGGTGGCTCAATCGGACTAAATGAAAACGGCCAGCCATTAAGTTCTTTGTTGAATAATCTTGACTTGAATTTTTTGGAAAGCCGCGAAAAAAAAGAATTTACTTTAAGGACGGTAATTAACGGCGAAAAAGGAGAAATCAAAAAAGCTAAAGCCAATCTGACTTATAGTCCCTCAAACCTTAGTTCGGTTTTTCGAAAAAACGTCGAGGCCTCGATAACCATTTCAAAAGCTTCTATCTCCTTGGCCTTAAGCGCGCCGCCGAGTGTCCTATCCGGCCAACGCGTTCAGGTTTCTCTTGATTTAAGAAATGAAACCGAGAATGATTTTGAAAATCTGCAAGTCATGTTTTCTTATCCCGATGGTTTCGTTTTCAAAAAAGCAACACCCTCACCCAATGAAGGTAATAATTTATTTAGTTTGACTTCTCTTAAACCAGGGGATGGCAAAAGAATTGCGGTTGAAGGAGATATTTCCGGTTTTGAGAAAGAAGGTAAAAGATTTACGGCGGTCTTGAGAAAGAAGTTCGGTGATAGATATTTTGATATCCAAAAAGTCCAGGCCCTACTTACGGTCTCAACCCCTTTATTAGCCACCGATGTCTTGGTAAATGATTCAAAAGATTATATTGCCAGAGCCGGAGACACCCTTAGATATAAAATTAGGTTTGCCAATAGTTCAAATAATAATTTTTCGGCTCTGGAGCTGATCGCCAAACTGGAAGGCCAAATGTTTGATTTCGCTAGTTTGAAGACCGACGGCTTTTTTGACCAGAATTCAAAAACAATTTTATGGAATGCGGCGGTAAATCCGCTTTTAGCCAACTTAGCGCCGAATCAAGATGGAGACGTTTCGTTTGAAATTAACCTGAAACAGGATTTCCCTAAAGTTTTCGGTAAAAATTACTCTTTAAAGGTTAGTTCATTAATCCAAACCATGTCTGTCCCGCCTGATTTTAATTTAGATAAAATTTCGGCCTCGGCTGACTTAATCACTAAAATAAAGTCAAAAAACGAATTTACTTCCAAGGCCTTTTACAATGATTCGGTTTTTTCAAATTCCGGACCAGTCCCCCCGCGGGTTAGCCAGAAAACGACATATACTATACATTGGAAAATAGTCAATGAAGGCAATGATTTGACTAGTGTCAGAATCGTTTCCTCGCTTTTACCCGGCATCAGTTGGGAAGATAAGTTTAAAGTTACACCAACCCAATCAGATTTGAATTATAATCCTTCTACCGGCCAAGTGGTCTGGACTATTCCGACTGTGCCGGCCGGCACCGGAGTCGTTTCAACTGTTTTTGAAGCGGTCTTTCAAGTTGGCCTTACTCCAAGTATAAACCAGAAAAATCAAGCCCCCGAAATTATAAAAGAAACTATCCTTGAGGCGACTGATAATTTTACAAAAGAGAAAATTAATTTGAGCCAGCCATCAATTAATACCCAAACAATCAGCGATTCACCGGGATTAGTTCAATGATAATGAAAAAGGAAAACAAACTGGAAAAAATCGTTTCTTTGTGTAAGCGCCGAGGTTTTATATTTCCCGGCTCCGAAATTTACGGCGGATTGTCCGGTTTTTATGATTACGGGCCTTTAGGCACAGAGCTTAAATTCAATATCAAACAAGAGTGGTGGAAAAGTATAGTTCGTATTAGAGATGATGTGGTTGGCGTGGACGCGACCATAATAATGAATCCGAAAGTTTGGGAGGCGACAGAGCATTTAGAAGCTGGTTATAGTGATACTTTGGTTGAATGTAAGAAATGTCATCAAAGATTCAAGGCTGATGAGTTTGAAGGTATTTGCGAAAATTGTGGCGGTAAAGAATTTACTGAACCAAGGCATTTTGTCACTATGTTTAAAACTTTTGTTGGGCCAGCCGAAGATTCGGCTTCAACGGCTTATTTAAGGCCCGAAACGACCGCCGGGATAATGGTTAATTTTAAAAATATTCTTGATTCAACTAGGATCAAAATTCCTTTTGGTATCGCTCAAATTGGAAAAAGCTTTAGAAATGAAATAAATCCTAAGGATTATATTTTTAGGATTCGTGAATTTGAGCAAATGGAACTTGAATACTTTGTGAAGCCGGGAGAAGATGAAAAATATTTTAAAGAATGGGTTGATTCTAGATTTAGATGGTATCAAAGTTTAGGGCTTAAAAATATTCGCAAGAGAGAGCAATCAAAAGAAGAAAGAGCCCACTATTCAGCCGCGACCACTGACATTGAATATGAATTCCAGTTTGGTTGGAAAGAGATAGAAGGTATTGCCAACAGGACCGATTTCGATTTGAAAGCCCACTCCAAACATTCCGGTCAAGATTTATCTTATATTGAAAGTGAGAGCGGCGAAAAATTTATTCCTTACGTAATTGAACCATCAGCCGGCGTTGAGCGTTTGGCTTTGGCTTTTTTGTGCGATGCTTATATTGAAGAAAAGGAACGAGTAGTTTTAAGGCTTCATCCAAAATTAGCGCCCTACAAAGTTGCCGTGTTTCCGCTTTTGGCTAATAAGCCTGAATTAGTTGAAAAAGCACGCGGAGTATATGAAGGTTTGAAAAAAGATTTTGTGGTGGCCTGGGATGACCGGGGAAATATCGGGAAAAGATATTATTCGCAAGACGAAATCGGAACGCCTTGGTGCGTGACTATTGATCATCAAACCCTGGAAGATGACACGGTAACGGTCCGCGACCGGGATACAATGAAGCAAGGAAGAATTAAAATTTTAGAATTGAAAAATTATTTTTCCGCCCATTTGGGCGAGACCTCGCCATAGGCGGGAAAGAAAAATTGAAATGAGCAATAACGATTTCCTGCTCCATCAATATGATAATGGCCTGCGACTTGTGGTTGTGCCGATGAAAAGCACCAAGACAGTGACGGTTTTAGTTTTGGTCGGTACCGGCTCCCGCTACGAGACCAAAGAAATAAACGGCATCTCTCATTTTTTGGAGCACATGATGTTTAAAGGGACAATTAAGAGACCAAATGCTTTAGATATTTCTAGAGAGCTTGATTCAATTGGAGCTGAATACAATGCTTTTACAGGGAAAGAATATACGGGTTATTACACGAAGGCAAGCAGCGAAAACATTAATTTAATAACCGATGTAGTATCAGACATATTTTTGAATTCCAAACTTGATAAAGAAGAGATAGAAAGAGAAAAAGGGGTTATTACTGAGGAGATAAATATGTATTTGGATGATCCGCCGCGATATGTTGGCCACTTATTTGAAGAACTTTTATATGGAGATCAGCCATCGGGATGGAAAATAGCTGGAGAAAAAGAAATTATTAAAAAATTCACCCAGGATAATTTTATAAATTATTTCAATTCTCACTACGTGGCTAAAGATACAATCATTGCTGTTGCTGGGAATATTGATAAAGACAAAATTAGAGATGAACTGATTCCTAAATTTTTTAATAATGCAAGAGTAGGCGACAAAATTGATATATTGCCTGTATCTGAATCCCAGAATAAGCCCGAGGTTCTGGTCCATCACAAAAAAACCGACCAGACCCATTTTATTTTAGGGGCCAGAGCTTATGATATGTTTTCGCCAAAATTAGAAGCCGCCCAAATTTTGTCAGTTATCCTTGGCGGGGGGATGAGTTCGCGGCTTTTTATTTCAGTTAGAGAAAGACAGGGCTTGGCTTACTATATAAGCTCCAGTTTAGATCCTTATACTGACCATGGCTATTTCGGCACTCAGGCTGGAGTGAATAATGATAAGGTAGAGATAGCGATTTCAACGGTTTTAAATGAGTATAAAAAAATAAAGGAAAATCTTGTGCCTGAAGAGGAACTTAAAAAAGCAAAGGAATTCATAAAAGGAAGATTGGTCATTGCTCTTGAGCAGTCAGATGATTTAGCCAGCTTTTACGCTAACCAGTGGCTTTTGAAAAACGAGACATTGACCCCAGAGGAAAAACTAAGTAAAATTATGGCAGTCACGGCCGATAATGTTAAAGAGGTGGCCAATGAAATTTTTAAACCCGAAAAACTCAACCTTGCTTTGATCGGGCCTTTTGAAGATAAGGAAAAATTTGAGAAACTTTTGGAAATATGAATCCCGTTAGAAGTCGCCCTAACGGGTTAAACGAATAAAACATCAAATGAATAAGAAAAGTAGCTCTGCGCATAAAACTAACAATGCAGACTGCGCAGTCCCGTTAGAAGCCGCGAGGGCCCGCAGCGTGCCTCTGCTTCTAACGGGACGCAGCAGCGACTTCTAACGGGATGAACGGAGAGCATCGAACAATTGACATATCCACTCATACCATTTTCAGATTCATCCTGATTGTTTTGTTCTTTGTTTTGCTTTATCTGGTTCGAAATGTTTTATACATTCTTTTATTTGCCATAATTGTTGCTGCGGCGGTGAATCCTTTTGGCAATTGGCTTGACCGGAAAAGATTTCCGCGGCTTCTCGGCATTTTACTTTTATACTTGACCGTTTTTTTCCTGGTGGTTTTTATTCTAACTTTGGTAATTCCTTTCATTTCTCAAGAAGTTGGACAGCTGACCGAAGACTTGCCGCGGTTCATTGCCAAAGTTACCGCTTCTTTAGAGGCAATCAAAGGTGAAGCAGGCGTTTTCAATATTATCGGCCAACTGCAAGGGCTTTTAGATGGTTTGTCCCAGCTTTTGCAAGAATCATCTCAATCGGCCGTCGGGTTCATTATTGGTATTTTCGGCGGCGTTGTTTCGTTTTTCGGAATAGTGGTCATTTCTTTTTATCTTTCGGTGATGAGAAGCGGGATTGACACTTTTCTTCAGTCGGTTGTCCCGGATAAATACGAAAGTTATGTTTTAGATTTATGGCATCGTTCCGAAAAAAAGCTTGGCCGTTGGTTCCAGGCCCAGCTTTTACTTTCTTTGATTGTCGGAATAATGACTTTTGTCGGTTTATCGCTTCTTAACGTAAAATTCGCCTTGGTCTTGGCGGCGATAGCAATGATTCTGGAGTTGGTGCCTAATGTCGGGCCGGTTTTGGCGGCCGTTCCGGCAGTGGCTTTTGGTTTTTTCCAGTCACCGACATTGGGTTTTTGGGTCATTATCTTTTACTTGGTGATTCAACAAGTTGAAAACCAGATTCTGTCACCCTTGATTTTGGGCCGAACCTTAGGCATTAATCCGGTAGTGGTTATTATCTCTTTACTCGTCGGTTTTAATTTGGCCGGAATTTTGGGAATGGTTTTGGCTGTCCCGGTGGCAACAGTGATAGTGGAGTGGTTTAACGATATTGCCGAGAAAAAAGAAAGAGCTCGGACTCTAGCGGCAGGTTAATGAAAAAGATGAACTCGGGGAATTTGTGATTGTCATTGATACAAAAACAGGATTTAAGTAGGGTTAAAATTGTGATAAAATAAAAGGAAGCTCAGCTTCCTTTTATGTCTTTGATTTCAACTTCTACTTCGAGTTCCAGCATGAAAAAGATTAACATTTCCAAAGAAGATTTGGAGAATTTATATTTGAAAGAAAAGTTATCTACTCGAAAAATTGCTCAAAGGTACATTTGTGGTAAGTCAACTATTGAAAGTAGATTAAAAAAGTACAATATAGCAATTAGAAATAAATCAGAAGCATTAAAACTTGTTCCTCGAGTTGAAAAATATAAAATTTCAAAAGAAAAACTTCGAGAGCTTTATGAAGACAAAAGGTTATCTGCATATAAAATCGCAGATATATATAATTGTAGCCCGTCTGCCATATTTGCTAAGCTTAAAAAATTTAGTATACCCAGAAGAACTGACGTCGAAGGGATTATACTAACTAATGACGAAAGGTGTAGAAAAATAGCAAAAGCCGTTACTAAATATCCTAAAAAAGATTTTAATGGTTCTGGAGCCGAAAGGACTTATTTAATGGGTTTTTGTTTGGGAGATATGCATGTTACTAAAAAGAAATATGGAGAGACGATTTATGCAGCTTCTTGTACAACTAAAAATGAACAGCTTGCATTAATGAAAAGTTTATTTAAAAGATTTGGACATATTCATATAAATCAAAGTAAGAAAAGTACAAAAGATGGAGAAATAGATAGTTTTCATTTCATCGCCAATCTGAACTCGTCATTTGACTTTTTACTAAATAAAAAAGATACAATTGAAAAATGGATTTTAAAAGATAATGATTTTTTCCTCTCATTTTTGGCTGGTTATATAGATGCCGAGGGTTCTTTTGGTGTATATAACGGATTTGGATGTTTTGCTTTAGGTAGTTATGACCATAATATTATTAACCAAATATTCCGTAAGTTAAAGCTTTTAGGTATAAAAACCGAGACACCGCACATAATGGTTAAAGGAGGGCATATTGATAAAAGAGGCATTAGAACATTTAGAGATTTGTGGAGTTTAAGAATAAGGAGAAAGAATGAGTTATATAAATTTATAAATTTGATCAAGTCTTATATCAAACACTCAAAACGCAAAATAGATTTATTAAGAGTTAGAAAAAATATAATCCCGCGATTAAATACTTTATGAAGAAATTTTACATCACAACTACTCTGCCATACGCAAATTTCGATGTTCACATTGGGTTTGCTCTTGAAATTGTTCAAACTGATGTTATTGCACGTTATAAGCATTTACTCGGAAACGAAGTCATTTTTAGTACTGGAACAGACGAACACGGACTTAAGATATACAGAGCAGCTTTAGAGAATAATAAATCTCCTCAGGAGTATGTAAATTATTACTCAAGCCAATTCGCTAAATTAAAAGATGTCCTAAATCTTAGTTTAACTAATTTTATACGCACGACTGAACCTCGTCACATAAAAGCAGCCCAAGAGTTCTGGAATTTATGTTCGGCTAACAGCGATATATATAAGAAAAATTACAAAATTAAATATTGTGTAGGTTGTGAGCTTGAAAAAACTGATTCCGAATTAGTAGACGGTTGTTGTCCAATACACCCGAATTTGAAAATTGAAGAAATAGAAGAAGAAAACTACTTTTTTAAGTTTTCTAATTATAGAAATAGGCTCTTAAAATTCTATAAGGAAAATCCTAAATTTGTGGTTCCCGATTTTAGATTTAATGAAATTAAAACATTTGTTGAAAAAGGGTTAAATGATTTCAGTATTTCTAGATTAAAATCCAAAATGCCTTGGGGTATACCAGTGCCTGGCGACCCTGAACATGTTATTTTTGTTTGGTTTGAAGCATTAGTGGGTTATATTTCTACTTTAGGCTGGCCAGATGATAAAAATACATTTAACTCTTTTTGGCCAGGTGTTCAGACGGCCGGTAAAGACAATTTAAGGCAACAGTCGGCGATATGGCAAGCAATGCTTATGTCGGCA
This sequence comes from uncultured Candidatus Saccharibacteria bacterium, assembly GCA_964361105.1. GTDB lineage: Bacteria > Patescibacteriota > Minisyncoccia > 2-02-FULL-40-12 > 2-02-FULL-40-12 > CAYHZG01. Next base: position 6,889 of record CAYHZG010000005.1, on the reverse strand, counting down.
GGTTTACCGAATTCAAAACAGATATTAATTCACGGATTTATAACCGTTGACCGACAGAAGATTAGTAAGAGTTTGGGAAATATCATTGACCCTTTTCATTTGGTGAAAAAATACGGCGTTGATCCGGTGCGATATTATTTGCTGCGCGAGATTCCGTCTTATGAGGATGGTGATTTTTCTTACGAAAAATTTGAGGCGCGCTATAACGCTGATTTGGCTAACAACTTGGGCAACTTGGTTTCGCGAGTGGTCGCTTTAATTGATAAATCTTTTAACAGGAGTTTTTCTTATCACCGGAAATTCGTTTCTAAAGAAGTAGATGACAAAATTATTGAAACCTGGAAAAAGTATAATCAAAGCATAAACGAGTTTAAACTTCATATTGCCCTGGAGAATGTTTTTTCTTTGATTGATTTTGCCAACCTGTATGTCGACGAGCATAAGCCTTGGACATTGTCGAGTGACCCGGAGCGTTTGAACGCGGTGATAACTGATTTAGTCGTGATACTGCTCAATGTCGCTTGGCTTTTAAAACCGTTTTTGCTTGGAACTTCAGACAAGATTTTTGGGATTATCGGAGCAGATAAAGACGGAAAATCATGGGAAGAAAAACCATTTTTAGTGAAGCCGGAGATTTTATTCCCTAAAATACAATGAAATATAATCCAAACAAAATAGAGCATAAGTGGCAAAGTTACTGGAAACAGAAAAAGCTCTATTTTGTCAAAGATAAAGTTAAAGGCAGGAAAAATTTCTATCTTTTAACGATGTTTCCTTATCCATCGGGTGACTTACATGTAGGTCATTGGCTTCCTTTTATTGGAACCGATGTTTACGGAAGATTTAAGCGGATGCAGGGATTTAACGTAATGTCGCCGATTGGTTTTGATGCTTTTGGTTTGCCAGCCGAGAACGCCGCTATAAACCGAAATCTTGACCCGAAAATTTGGACTTACGGCAATATCAAGTCAATGAAAAAACAGCTTGATTCTGTTGGCGCTTCTTTTGACTGGTCGCGGGAAGTAATTACTTCAGAACCGGATTATTACAAATGGACTCAATGGATTTTCCTGAAGCTTTACGAGGCCGGTTTAGCCAAAAGAGAAAAAGTTTTAGCCAACTGGTGCCCGCACTGCAAGACGATTTTAGCCAACGAGCAGGTTCAGGATGGCAAATGCGAGAGATGCGACACAGAAGTAGAACAAAAACTCCTTGAACAGTGGGTTTTCAAAATTACTGATTATGTCCAAAAACTTTTAGATGGACTTGAGAAAATTGATTGGCCGGAAACGACCAAGGTTTTGCAGAGAAACTGGATTGGCCGTTCTGAAGGGGCTTTGATAAAATTTCAGGTTGCTAATTCCAAGGATTATATAGAGGTTTTTACCACCCGGCCGGACACTATTTTTGGAGCAACTTTTATGGTTTTAGCGCCGGAACACGACCTGGTTAAGAAAATTACCAAAGACAAACAATTGGGCCAGGTTAATAATTATCTTGAGAAAACAAAAAAGAAAACCGAATTGGAAAGATTGGCCGAGGTGAAAGAGAAGACTGGTGTTTTTACCGGGGCCTATGCTTTTAACCCCGCATCCAAAGAGAAAATCCCGATTTGGATTTCTGATTTTGTTTTGCCTCATTACGGAACTGGCGTGATTATGGCAGTTCCGGCTCATGATAGAAGAGACAGAAAATTTGCAGATGTTTATGATTTACCTATAAAAGAGGTTATAAAAGGAGGTTTTATTCAGCTTACGGAGACAGCAAAATTGAAAGATGGCCGGCAAGTAGAAGTTTTTGTCGGAGATGGGGAACTTATTAATTCTGGTAAGTATTCGGGTTTAAAATCTAATGAAGCTAAAAAACAAATAGTCGAGGATTTAAAAAATGAAAAATTGGCCCAGTTCAAAATTACCTACCGGCTTCATGATTGGATAATCAGCCGCCAGCGCTATTGGGGAGCGCCGATTCCGATGGTTCATTGCAAAAAGTGCGGCTGGCAGCCGGTTCCGGAAAAAGATTTGCCGGTTTTACTGCCTAAAATAAAGGATTATAAGCCAGCCGGCACAGGCGAGTCGCCGTTGGCCAAATCAGAAGAGTTTGTAAAGACAAAATGTCCGAAATGCTTTGGCCCAGCTCGGCGTGAAACTGACACTATGGATACCTTTGTTGATTCAGCCTGGTACTTTTTGCGTTATACTGACCCGAAAAATAAAAAGGAGTTCGCCTCAAAAGAAAAATTAAAAACTTGGCTTCCGGTAGACATGTATATTGGTGGTCAAGAGCACGCCACTAAGCACTTGCTTTATGCCAGGTTTATCACCAAAGTTTTAAGCGACTCGGGTTATTTAAACTTTGACGAGCCGTTTACGATTATGAGGCACCAAGGGCTAATTTTAGGTCCGGATGGTAATAAAATGTCCAAATCAAGGGGCAATATAGTTGACCCAGACGAGATGGTTAAGAAATTCGGTTCTGATTCTGTGAGGATGTATCTTTGCTTTATGGGACCGTATGAACAGGGTGGGCCCTGGAATCCAAAAGCAGTTGTTGGAGTTTATAGATTTTTGAATCGGGTGTGGAATTTGGTAGTTAAAAAACCAGGCGATGGTAAATCAGATAAAGCATTTAACAAAGCCATTAAAAAAATCGGTGAAGACATTGAGAATTTGAGATTTAATACGGCGGTCAGCGAATTAATGAAATTATTAAATGAGATAGAAGATAAAGAACTGGCAAAAGAGCAGATTGAATTATTTTTGAAATTGCTGGCGCCTTTTGCGCCGCATTTTACAGAAGAACTTTGGCATAATTTTCTTGGAAATAAAACCTCAATTCATTTAGAAAAGTGGCCCAAGTACAGCAAAAAAATCATAGAAGAAGAAATGATTTATTTGATTGTTCAAGTTAATGGTCGAACCCGTGATATCATCAAAGCTCCCCGCGACCTGACCGAATCACAAGTTCGCGAGTTAGCTTTGGTTTCAGAAAAAGTCAAAAAACACATTTCCGGAAAAGAAATAAAAAGATTTATTTATATTTCAGGCAAGTTAGCCAACATTGTCATATGAGAATAATCAAAGTCAATTTAAATGACGATTTTTCAGAGGCGCTTCAAGATGCAATCGCTATTTTAAAATCAGGCGGAGTAGTTGTTTATCCGACCGACACTTTGTATGCCCTTGGGGCAAATGCTTTGGATCCTTATGCCATTGAAAAAGTTTTCAGGGTAAAGCAAAGGCCTAAAAATAAGCCCTTGCCAATCGCAATAAGGAATATCAAGTGGGCTAGAGAGCTTGCTTTTATTGAGGAGAAAGAAGAGAAAGTTTTGGAAGCGATCTGGCCGGGCCAAGTCACGGTTGTATTGCCAAAACGAAATATTGTGCCGGATGTTTTGACAGCCAGCAAAAAGAGCGTAGCAATGAGAGTCCCCAATATTCAGTTCGTAGATAAATTACTTGGAAAATTCGGCTATCCGATTACTTCTACCTCAGCCAATATTTCAAACGAGCTGCCATCAAGCCGGGCCTCAGAGATTGCCGAAAGATTTAAGGGCTCATACTATAAACCGGATTTAATAATAGATGTCGGAGATTTAAAAGTCTTAGAACCGTCAACCATTCTTGACCTTACCTCTGATAAACCAAAGATATTAAGAGTTGGTCCGACAAAACCGGAAAAGCTTTTAAAACTCTTGGAATTATGAAAATTAAGGACTTAATTAAAAAAGAGTTAGCCCGCCAAAAAAAAGTCATCAACTTGATTCCTTCCGAGAATTATCCCTCTAAAGATGTTTTGGCGGCCTTGGGTTCGCAGTTAACTTCAAAATATGCCGAAGGGTATCCGGGCAAGCGCTATTATCCTGGCAATGAAATAAATGACCGGATTGAGATAGAGACGCAAAACTTGGCCAGAAGAGTTTTTGGTTTATCAAAAGGTTGGCAGGTTAATGTTCAGCCATATTCCGGAACGCCAGCCAATATTGCTGTGTATTTAGCATTGTTGAAGCCAGGGGATATTTTAATGGGCATGAGATTAAATGAAGGCGGTCATTTAAGCCACGGCCACAGAGTAAATTTTTCCGGGATGTTTTATAAAGTTATCCAGTATGGATTAAATAAAAACGGATTCATTGATTACAAAGAAATTGAAAAACTGGCGAAAAAGCATAGGCCCAAAATTATAGTTTCTGGAACAACCGCCTATCCCAGAAAAATAGATTTTAAAAAATTTGGTCAGATTGCTAAAAAAGTTGGGGCCTATCATCTGGCTGATATTTCTCATATTGCGGGATTAGTCGCCGCAAAATTGCACCAGTCACCCTTTCTCTATGCCGATGTGGTTATGACCACAACTCATAAAACTCTCCGCGGGCCGCGAGGGGCGGTAATTATAAGTAAAAAGTTAAAAGTAAAAAGTAAAAATGGCCGAGAAGAATTATTGTCAGATTTAATTGATAAAGCAGTATTTCCAGAAATCCAAGGGGGGCCGCATCTTAATGTAATAGCCGCGATGGGGGTTTGTTTTGAAGAAGCGCTAAAGCCGGACTTCAAAAGTTATATCAAGCAAGTTGTTAAAAATGCGAGAGTTCTGGCTGGCGAATTAAAAAAACATGGCTTTAATTTGGTTTCTGGCGGAACCGACAATCACCTGATTTTGGTTGATTTGAAAAATAAAAATATTTCCGGCCGTGAAGCCCAGGACCGATTAGAGAAAGCCGGAATAATCGCTAACCGAAATACTGTACCCGGCGATGAGTCTCCTTTCAAACCAAGCGGCCTGCGCCTTGGCACTCCGGCTCAAACCACCCGCGGGGCTAAAGAAAAAGATATGGTCAGGATAGCCGAAAAAATAGCCCAGGTTTTGGGATAACTTCAAGCCGCTTTTCTAAATTCTTCTTCTTTAGCTAATTCTTTATGCAGAGGGACAATAGTGGTTATTGCCCTTTTGCCAGTTCTTTTTCTCAACTTTACATGACTGCCTTTTTGAGAGACAAAATAAAAGCCGAATTTACGGCTCAAAATTTTTACAACTTCTTTACCCGAAAATGTCTTAGCCACGAACTACTTCAATAGAAGTGATTAACGGGGGTTCTTGATTCAGATACTTTTTTGCGTTCGGCATATCTTCCAAATACAATTCAACTGCTTCGAGCAGATTTTTTTTTGCTTCTTCAATAGTTTTGCCTTGACTGACAACACCTAATTCAGAGGAGCGGGCGACAAACCATTTACCTTCTTTATTGATTATTACGGTGGATTTATAAGTCATAAATTCATTTTAGTATAACCAGAAATTAAGTATATTGACAAAGTTTTATTATTTTGTTAATATATAAATATATTGGAAAAGTCCTGAAATAAGGACGACCCCGAACCATCGCCCAAAGCGAGCTACGGGGTAAACAAAGAGTAATTTCGCTTTTTGAAAACAGAAGGATGGTGTGTCATGGCAGAAACCATGGTGCGTCAGGAGACGGCAGCGGAAATCGCGGAATTCGGAAAAGATCACGGTGTGATTCACGAGATGATCGTCACAGGCCGCAAAGTGGGCGCTGGCCAGAGTTTTTACTCGGCGCTGGCTCACAACGAGGAATTGTTTGCTAAGACAGTTGCGTTCGTCAGTCGCGGCGGCGAAGATGCTATCCGCGAAGTCGTCGTTTCCATTCCGCTTACCGAAGCGGAGAAGATGGTGATCGCGATTCTCGGCGCAGGCAAGGTGCTCACCCGAGCCCAAGCCAAAGGTGAGCAGGAACTTCCGATCCACTACTTCGAAGACACGCTTCGTGAGTGCGCCAAGGAGAACTTGGAGAAAGGAACCGATTGGCGACTTGTGTATCTCCGCGGCAACTCGCTTCGTCAAGAGCGGGACCGCGTCGGCACGAACCGCAAGCGCCAGCCGTGTTTTTACGACAACAACTGGTGGCTGGGTAGAGAGAACGAAAGCTGGGCGGCCGAGCAGTTCGAACCCGGGTACTACCTGATTGATTTCAACGGCCGGTTCAGTCGGACTTCCTGGCAGAACCAGGAAAACGAAATCGTCAAACTCGGCTCCGAGTTTGTCCGTGCTCACGAAGCAATGGTTACCGAAGCGGCGCTTTGCATCTTTGAAGCCACTGGCGAGCGGCTCTTACCTAACTGGTATCATTGGGGTCGCTCTCTGGGTTCCGGCGGCCTCCGCGTCCGCATTGGCTACTTCGTCTCCAGGGGCTGGTACGTCGACTACTACCGTTCGGACTGGGACGGCGGCGGCATCCTGCGCGTGTGCCTCCTTCGGAAGTTCCAGAACTGAAACTCGAAATTTGAGATTTTGGAACTTTTGAATCCTTGAACCTTTGGCCCATCTGACTTTGTCAAAGTCAGATGGGCCTATTTTTTTCTTTGGAGAAATAGTAAAATAAATATAATGAAAAGAGTTCCATTTCTATCTATCCATCCATCCTAATTCTTAAAGAAATAAAGCAAAGATTTATTTACTGTCGAAACACTGTGCCTGGCGATCAGTCCGCTTTCTACCCAAGCGGCCTGCGCCTTGGCACTCCGGCTCAAACCACCCGCGGGGCTAAAGAAAAAGATATGGTCAGGATAGCAAGAAAGATTAATTCAGCTCTCAAGGCCTAACTTCTCAGTAGGTTTATATTGTGCTATAGAGATTTTTGAGTACCTTTTGGCGATCTTTAACATTTGGTTTCAAACTGGTAAAGGAGATGAAGAAATGAAGACAGCGCCAAAGTTACAAAAACTCGCTCCACTGGAGTTGAGTAAGTGCCAGACCGTGGGGCAAATTTTTGAGGCGATGAGTAAGACGCCCGTCGGCTCGGGAATGCTCGGCCGCCTGGCGATGAGTTTGCGAGAACTTATCGCTAAAGGCGATGGACCAGTAGTTGTCT
>CAYHZG010000004.1:0-32242 GCA_964361105.1 uncultured Candidatus Saccharibacteria bacterium | reverse complement strand
CCTCGGCGGTTTTGAAAACAAAAGATCATCTTTTTATTTTTCAAGATATTGCGAATACGTGGTTAAAAATTTAGGCAAGAATGTAAAATTTTGGATTACCATCAATGAGCCGATGGTTTATATCGGTGCTGGTTATCTAAAAGGTCAATGGCCGCCATTTAAGATTTTAAATTTCTCTCCGGTTGGAAACCTAGTTAAAGCCCACAATGAATCATTTCAAAAAATTAAAAATGTTTCACCAGAAGCCAAAGTCGGAGTGGCTAAAAATAATATTTATTTTCAAAAACTGTCATTTTTAAAATACTTTTGGAATTATAGATTTTTAAATGGAATAAAAGAGAATCAGGACTTTATTGGCCTTAATTATTATTTCCGGGCTAGCTGGCTTAAAGGCAAAGAGAGGTCTGATATGAATTGGGAAATTTTTCCGGAAGGAATTTACCACGTTCTCAAGGAACTTAAAAAATATAATAAGCCCATTTACATCACCGAAAATGGATTGGCTGACGCCAAAGACTTAAAGCGAGAGGAATTTATCAAAGAGCACCTGAAATGGGTTCATAAAGCAATCCAAGAGGGGATAGATGTTCGCGGCTACTTTTACTGGTCGCTTCTGGACAACTTTGAATGGGATAAGGGTTTTTGGCCACGCTTTGGTTTGGTTGAAGTTGATTATGGGACACTGGAACGGAAAGTAAGGCCATCAGCCTATGAATATGCTAAAATTTGTAAAGAAAATAAGTTAGAAATCTGATGGCTTGGTTATACATTGCCGTAATTGCCTATTTTGTTAACGCCTCTGTTTTTGTAATTGATAAGTATCTTTTATCAACTAAAATTCCCCGACCTTTTGCTTATGCTTTTTGGACCGCCATTTTAAGCTCTTTTGTTTTTGTTCTGGTTCCTGTTATTGACTTGCCCGATTTCGGCTTTTTTGTTTTATCTTTTGTTTCTGGCGCCGCCTTTTTTCTTGGTAATGTATTCATTTTTAAGACAGTTAAGTTAAGCGATGCTTCAATTGCCGCAACCAAAGTCGGAGCTTTGACTGCCATATTTACCTATGTTTTTTCTCTTTTAATTCTCAAAGAAGTATTTTTGCTCTCTAATTTTTTTGCCATCGCGTTTTTAATTTTGGGAATTTTGTTTTTGGGGAAAATAAGGAAGGGCATTATGGCTCATGCCTTGATTTCCGGCATCTTTTTTGGCTTATCGTTGGTCCTCCTGAAATTAGCTTTTACTGAAGCCGGTTTTTTAAACGGTTTTTTCTGGACCAGAATCGGTTTTATTGGCGCGGCTTTAATTTCTTTGGTTTCAGACAGGGCCAGAGAAGAAATCAGTTTGTCTTTTAGGCAAGCGCCGGCCAAATCAAAATTTATTTTTGTTTTTAATAAAATTTTGGCCGGGATAGGATTTATAACGCTTTATTTGGCAATTCTATTAGGCAATGTTTCTTTGACTAATGCTCTTTTAGGGGTTGAGTTTGTATTCATTTTCTTTTTGACTCTATTTCTGCGAAATAAAATCCCGGCTATTGCCGAGAATTTAAAAAGAGAAGTTTTGGCATATAAATTATTCGGTATTGCTTTTGTGGTCGTCGGATTTTTGATGATTTTAGCCAAATGATTAAGATTTTAAAATTCGCCTTCCAAATTTTGCTTTATCTTCTGGTTTTGATTTTGGTTATCTATGTTTTTCTTTGGATTTGGAATTTTTTTATTGACGAATTGCCCCAAGACCAGATGGTTTATGGTGTTACTTTTTCCAAACCTTACGCCGTTGAACTGGGGCTGGACTGGAAAGAGATCTATTTGGCAATTTTAGACGATTTGAAAGTAAAGAATATTCGACTTATTGCTTATTGGCCAGAAGTGGAACCAAAAGAAGGCAAGTTTGACTTTAGAGATTTAGATTTTCAGATAAACGAAGCAGTTAAAAGAAATGCCAAGATTATTTTAGCGGTTGGCCGCCGCCTGCCGCGTTGGCCTGAATGTCACGAACCCAGTTGGACTTTAAATCAAAATTTAGAAGTTAAAAATGAAAAGTTGTTAGAGTATATTGAGAAAACAATTTTAAGATATAAAGAGGTTGAAGCAATAAAATACTGGCAAGTTGAGAATGAGCCGTTTTTGATGAGGTTCGGAATTTGTCCTAAGACAAATATTGAATTTTTAGACAAGGAGATTGCCTTAGTTCACTCTTTAGATAGTCGGCCAGTTATTATTTCAGATAATGGTGAGGTTAGTATCTGGATTAATGCAAGAAAACGAGCTGATGTGTTTGGCACAACAATGTATCGAGTAATCTGGAAGAAACCTTTTGGCTATTTCCGCTATCCTTTACCATCGACCTTCTTTAGATTCAAAGACTTTGTTTCAAAAATTTTTACTGGCGAGCTCTTTGGCCAGCCCAAAAAAGTAATTGTAATCGAATTGCAAGCCGAACCCTGGGGACCAGAAGTAACTACTCGTTTAACCTTGGAAGAGCAATTTGTTTCAATGGATTTCGAGGGTTTCAAAGGAAATATAGGTTATGCCAGGCGAGCTGGTTTCAAAGAAGTTTATCTTTGGGGCGTTGAGTGGTGGTACTGGCTTAAAGAAAAGGCCAATGAGCCGAGATTCTGGGAATTTGCCAAAAGCAAAATTTTTTAATAGGTTTTTTAAATGAGTATCAATTTAAAACATTGGATTGGTACATTGATAGTGGCAATAATCGCCGGTTTTGTTATTTTTGGGCTTGTTCGCGGCCAGGAGTTCCTGGCTAATTTTTTAATTAACCGGGAGTTAAAGAAAATTGAAAAAGAACAAGAAAAAATTAGGCTACCTTATCAAGAAAATATTCAAATACCTTTAGTTCAAAATATAATAAAAACAACCCCTAAAAACACCCCCTCTAAAAGCACTTTTTTGCCGACTCCGACTCCTCAGATCTCTATTTTGCCAACGCCGAGCCCAAGTCCAACACTTACATTTGGATCCACTCCTAAACAGTCAGATAAAATCAATATCAACACCGCAAATGTCAGTGAATTAGAAAAAATTACAGGCGTTGGTCCAGTTATTGCTAAACGAATTATTGATTACCGAAATACTTATGGGCCTTTCAAGAAAATAGAAGATATTAAGAATATAAAGGGTATTGGAGATGTTAATTTTGAGAAAATGAAAGATGAGATCACGGTAGAATAATATTGGCCAGTTTTAATAGAAGTGGCCATAATCAGGTGCGTAAACTTTGTAATATTAAATTTGGCTGGAAATATGATAACTATGATAACTGTGGATAACTCTGAAAACCTCTATAAAAGCTGGTCTCTAATCAAATATTGAGGTTTATCCACAATTCTACCCTTTACACACCCCTCCTAACCCCATAAAATAAGGGAAGTTGTGGATAAGTAAGGCTTATGGTTGACATAAGCCGTTGATTTGTTAATATAGACAATTGTGTTTTATCAAATGCTGCATAGCATTTTTATTAACCCCCATACCAAGCGAGCGAAGGCCCCAAGCAGGGAAGCCTAATTTTCCCTACCTCGCTCGTTCGGTCTGGGGGTTAGCCCGTTTATGGGCTAAACCAATTCGCAAAAGCGAATTGGTCGCCCGAACATAAAATGTTTTAGGGCTAATTCACAGGTTTAATAATTAGGTCGAAATTTAGGTTGAAGCGATTTGGCTGGTCCTGGTCGAAAAAAGATGGACCCCTTGAAAAAACTAAATCGCATAAAACAAATTAAAAAATTTATCAATTATCGCGATAATTGATAACCCCATAAATTTAGTCGAAAAAATTTATCGGGTTATGTGAAAAATTAACTATCCGTCTAAATTTTTTACGAAAGTAAAAACTTTAGCGGAAGGTCGCAGACCCCGAAGGAGTCGCTTCGCGACCCTACGGGGCAAGAAAAAAAATGAGTATATCCAAACAAACAAAATCAAACCTTAGAAAAGGTTTGTCTATAATTACTTCGGCAGCAACGATTATTGTGCTTTCCGGAGTAGCTTTAGTGCCGTTTGGAGCTTCTGCTGATCATTCCACTGCCCACACTATTGAACAGCTTTTGTCAACAATAGCTGGCCTTCAAGCTCAACTACAAGCTCTACAAGCCGGAACACCGGCCCCAAGCACCGGCGCTTGCAGTTTTACTCGAAGCTTGTCTTTAGGCATAGCAGGTGAGGATGTGAGATGTTTGCAGAGATATCTGAATGGCGCCGGATACACAGTTTCTGCCTCCGGAGCCGGCTCTCCTGGCAATGAAACCACTTACTATGGTTCCAGAACCAAGTCAGCCGTTGCTTCTTGGCAGGCAGCTAATGGTGTTTCCCCGGCAGTAGGATACTTTGGTTCTATTTCAAGAGCCAAATACAATAGCTTAGCTGGCGGTGCACCGGGTCAACCGCCTCCTCCAGGCATTCCTGGCAACGTAGTAGCCAGTTTGGCTCCAAATAACCCAGCTGCCCAGACCATTACTAAGAATTCTTATGGAGTTCCTTTGATGGCTGTTCGATTCACTGGTTCTGGAACAGTTCAGGAATTAACCTTTGAAAGAAAAGGCGCTGGTGCCGTAGATGACTACGACAACCTTTACGTTTATGACGGTGCTCGCCGTTTAGTTAACGGTCGGACCCCTTCATCATCTGATGGAAGAGTTACTTTCATCAGCTTGAATGTAGCCGTAAATGGAACTAAAGACCTGCAGTTAGTGGCTGACCATTCAGCCACTGCCGGAAACGTAAACTACTGGCAGTTAGTCAGCGCTAAGTTAGCTTCCGGGACAGTAAGCGGAACTCCTATAAGCAGTAATAATTTCAGTGTTGCCGGTTCTGATGGCGGGACAATTACCATGAACAAAACCGGTTCAGTCGGCAACCCGAAAGTGGGCCAGAAAAACGCCCAGGTTTCGGAATTTAAGCTTACCGCCAACACCGAAGCAGCTTGGGTCAGACGGGTCCAGATGCTTCAGGGTGGTACGGTTAAATCAACCGATATCACCAACTTGAGATTGGAAGTTAATAGTGCTCAAGTCGCCACTGGTTATATGACTAATGACGATTACGCCGTCTTTGATTTCGGCACACCCGGCTTCAAGATTGAAAAAGGAGATAACAAAATCTTTAAGATGTTTGCTGACTTGGCTGGAAAGAAAGACGAAACCGTCAAATTCTACTTTGAAGTTGCTTCAGACATAACTGCCATCGGTGATCAGTTTAGCTTTGGTATGAAGCCAACTATTACCGAGATGGATACTTCTGGTGAGGCCTTCGCTCTGACCTTACAGGGCGGGGTATTAACCATTAGTTTCAACGGTCCGAACGCAACTAACATCGGAACCAAAGTTTCCGACCAGGTTATGTTGAGGTTCTCAATGTCCGCAGCTAATAACATTGAGGTTAAGAAAATGAGAATTGGATTCTGTTGGGACATCGGTGGTAACGGCGCTTTTAACGCCATTGCTAATCTTGACGACGTTACCGACGTTAAAGTCGTTGACGAAGACAACGGTCAAGTGGTTGCCGGACCCAAAGACGCTACCAACTTCACGGCTGGAGCCGATGGTTGTCCGGATGCGGTGAATGGTACCTTTAATACCTTCACTGATACCTTTGACTTGAAAACTGGTCAAACCAGAAACTTTAAGATTACGGCTGACATTGATACCGGCGCTAATACTACTGGTGATGAATTAGCCGCTACCGATATCTTAAAAGCAATGATTGACGGTTATGGCGAATCTGACTTGTCAGGAACTTCTGGTGATGTAGCGGTATTAAAATATGCCGGTACAAACACAGCAGTTGATGATTCAGACATTGTCCCGAACACTGAAATTCTCGGAAATAATTTGACTCTCCAAGCGTCTTCGTTGACCCTTGGCTTGTCAAACTCGCCAGCCAGCATTAACTATGTTAAAGGACAAAAAGGCGTTGATGCGGTTGGATTCACTTTTGCTGCATCGTTAGCTTCTGCCTTAACAGTCACTGACATAACCTTGACCGGTTATGTTGATGACGCAGGCAATAGTTATGATGTCGGCGCTGCATCAAACTCGGATTCGAGTTTGACTGTCGGCGGATTGGTTTCGGCAGTTAAGCTGTATGACGGTGACACCGGAGCGTTGATTGACGACACTCCAAACACCAACAACCTTAACACCACGACCGGAACTATGATCTTCAACAACTTAAACTGGCAGATTCCGGCTGGTTCAACCAAGAAACTCTTGGTTAAGACCGACCTTTCGGCAAATCCAACTTCAGGCGTGTCTGACTTCTTCTCGTTTGACATAAACGCGACAGGAGATATAACTGCCCTGGATTTTGCTTCTCAAACGGTTAATGCCGGCAATGCTGACCCGAACGGCGCTACTGCGCCAACGGTTGAAATCGGAGTCCTGTCTTCAGGAACGATGTCCACGGCCGTGGCTCCTGGCTCGCCGATTATAAGTTCGGTCTACTGGGGCCAGAACGACGTGGAATTCGCCCGATTCAGAATTCGTTCCCAGGATGAAGGATTCTTTATTGAGCGGTTGAATATTGCGGGTGAGGTCGGAGCCAACACTCCAGCTGATGTAACGGCTAACATTGACCAGGTCAAACTGACCTACACCAATAAAGCCGGTTCTACTTTGACCGCAAATGGAACACTTAACTCTGATGCTTCCGTATCATTCGGATTCACTGGAGACAACCGGCCTTATGTGCCAAAGGATTCAAGCGTTGACATAATTGTTAAGGCCAACATTAAGACCAAGGCCTTGCGTTCTGGAAACGCCTTGACTTCGACTGACGGAACCGAGGTCAACTTCTCGCTTGACTTTTCAGGCGGCAATGCCGATGAGTTCAGAGCAGTGGGTGAAGGTTCAGGTGTAGTGATTGACGGCGCCACCAACGCCAATATCGCTAACCGGACCGGTAATAACCAGTATGTCTATCGGGTCTATCCTGAATTCATTCAGGAAACCTTGACTGCTGGCGAACCGGTTGGTACCAAAGATGCCTTGAAGTTCACTATTAAGGCCCATGGTTTGTCTGACTCAAAGATATTGTTTGACGACCCATCGTCAGCCCAGTTGAGGTTTGAGATTGTTGCATCAGGCGGTACCAGCTCGAACATGACTGCAAACTTGTACGATGTTGGAACCGGAGAACAGCTTGCCAGCGCAACTATCACTGCTGGTCAGGCAACTTCGCCAAGAGCTTCGATTAACTTCAGTGACTGGGAGAAAGATGTTGAGATTACCGGCGGAGGCCAGAAGACATTCAGAGTTGAGGTTGGATTCGTCAACTTCCTTGATAAGTCCGACTTCTTCCAGATTGTCTTGAATGACACTGATGGCAACGTCTTGGTTGCTTATGTTGACGGAGCTAAGACAAGCGAAGACAATCACGTAACCAATACTGCCGGTGTCTGGAGATTACTGCCGATGAACGGCCCGATTCTCAACAAGCTCTAAAGATTGGTGAGAAATATCCTGATATCGCTTAGTCCTTGCGCGCGATTATCAGAGAAACAAAAACTCCGCAATTCGCGGAGTTTTTGTTTAATCCTTGCCCCCACACTTATGCATAAGTGTGGGGGCTTGCGTAGGGATTAACCGGGAATCGCAAAACGCCCCATATGGGGCGTTTTGCTTTGTTGAAATATCTGAATCTTTACGATAGAATTTTATTATGCCCAGTAGTAGAAATTCAGCAGGTTTTTAAATTATGTCGTTATAACTACCGGGTATAGTTAAAAATAAATTTAGTTAATTCTCAGCAATGTCTTGTTTTTAAAAAAACGAACTAAGACATATGCTGAATTTTCACTACTGGGTATGACCAACAGAGTTATTTTCTGGATTATCATTTTAATTCTTGGAATTGGTTTGATTGTTTTAGCCCAAGTATTTCGCGACAAGCCAAGTAATACTTCTTTAAATCCGACCATATCTGAAAGCCCAGCTCCTACGGTTATTTCCACTCAATCACCGACTCCGAGCGGAAACACGTCTGTTGCCTCAACTACCTGTCAAATCAGCGGAAGCATCAAATTTATCAATAGCAATCTTTATGAAACAATGGCTGCTAAAATAACTTATAAAAATGTTGATGACAAAATCAGGCAGATTTTTTGGAAATCAAGTCCTGATGATAGTGCCTTATCAGTCGGCCCGAATTTATTTGAACAGCTACCGATTCCAAATGGCGAAAAAGAAGTGGGCGTGGCTTTAAACAAAGAGCCGAGCGCCAGTACTTACATTTTGACCGCTTCAATCACCTACGGCCTAAGAAATCAAAAAGGAGAAATTGAAGAAAAAATTGCCAATTGCACTGGTCAGATAACTATAGATACTTCTAAAATATGAGCATATGACCGATTCTATTTTCGGAAAATTTATTTTAATTACGGCCTCTGTATTAGGAATATTAGGCGGAGCGAATTATATTCAAATTACCGAGGCAAAGCTGGATTTTAACTTTAAAACCGGCAATAATTTTCCGATTTATTATTTTCTGAATGTCCAGAACATAGGTCCAGGAAAAGCCAGATTTGATGTTTCAAGCAATGTTAACTGGCTTTTTGTTTACCGCGAAGGCCAGCAGCAGCAAACTGACTTTGTATCGGTTGAACTGCCTCAATATATTCCAATTAACTTTGTTTTGGAAGTCCACCCTGAAAGATTAAATATTGGTACCCATTCTGCTCAAATCACAGTTAAAGTTGTTAATTTGAACGATTTTACCGTTTTGGAAACAAAGGAAATCCCAGTTGTGTTAAATAAAGATACAGAAGCAATTCCGACACCGATGCTAACGCTATTACCAACGGGAATAGCCGAGATTCCTTTGATTTCTCCGACCGTCACTCTAACATCATCGCCAACTGCGGAAGAGAAGCTTACACCCAAGCCGGCCGGCCCTACCTCGCCCAAAATTTCTCCCCGGCCTCGCCGAGGCGAAGCCGAGGGCGGGCCGACAATTGCTCCGGAAAAAATCAGGTCGGTCATTAGGCCATTCGAGCAGCTTTTTGAATCTCTTCGTTCTCTGGTCCGATTCTTGTTTAGACGATGACCAGTAGGAAGTTTTTTATTTTCGTTTTTTTAGGCTCTATTTTTTTAAGCTTTTTGTTATATGGCAATAACCTCAAAGGCGATTTTGTTTATGACGATAAATTTTTTGCCGAAAGGCCGGAGTTAAGAAATCCCAGTTATTTATCGAGAGTTTGGCTTGAACCGTATATTCCGCAAAATAGAGAAGCAGGAGCTTATCGGCCTTTGGCCGTTTTATCTTTTGCCTTGAATTTTATTTTTTTCGGCGAGTCAACCTTGAGTTTTCATTTGGTTAATGTTTTGTTAAACGGCGTTGCCGTTTTTCTTATTTTTCTATTGATTTTTAGATTATTCGGCGATAGAAGTTTGGCTTTAGTGTCATCGGCAATTTTCGCTCTTCTGCCGATTCACACCGAAGCCGTAAACTTTATTAAAGCGCGAGAAGAGTTGATGTCGTCTTTTTTCGGTCTTTTATCTTGGCTTATTTTTATTTCGGCGATAAATAAAGCCGAAATCTCAAAATATAGAAATTTAGATTATCAAAAATTATTTTTAAGTTCTTTTTTGTTTCTTTTAGCAGTTTTGTCCAAAGAGCTGATTTTTATCCTGCCTCTGCTTTTCTTAGCCGTCTATTGGATAAAAAATAATCCGCGATTACGTAATTTAATCAAAACGGCCGCGGTTTTTATTCCGGCCTCTTTAATTTATCTAATTATGCGTTATTTGGCTTTGGGTAATTATGCTTTGGGCAAAGACGAGGCCTATTTCGTAATTAACCCGGTTACTTTTACTGATTTTTGGACAAGAATTTGGACTGCTTTTAAGATCGTCTTTATTTATATTGGCAAAATCTTTGTTCCTCTAAATCTTTCCGCCACCTATCACTATAATCATTTGACTCTGGTAAGCGGCCCCCTCGGGTCTTTAGAAACGGTTTTGGGAATTTTATTTCTGTTGATCCTAATTTATTTAATTAAGAACAAAAAATTTAAAAATTCTCCTTTAAGGATAGGCGCTATTATTTTTCTGGTTCCCTATTTGGTTTTTTCAAAATTCTTTTGGACTGCCGGAGAAATAGTGGGCGAGAGATGGATGTATTTCCCTTCAGTTGGTTTAAGTATTATCGCCGGCTATTTTATTTATCTGCTTATCAGAAAAAACAAAGTCATTGGCTATTTGCTTTTTGCCATTCTGTTTATTTTTTATACTTCCGTTATTATCCCCAGAAACAAGGTTTGGGCTAATGAGGAAAATTTGTACAAAAATATGGTTAAAACTGCTCCTCAAAGCGTTCAGAGTCATTTCAGCTTGGCGATTTGGTATTTGAAGAACGGTTTTACAGAAGAGGCCACAAAAGAAGCTGATGTTGCTTTTAAGATTTATCCTGATCACCCGCCCCTTTTGAATTTAATCGGCACGCTTGCTTTTACTAATGGCGATTACAGCTTGGCCGAAGACGCTTTTTTGAGGGCAATTGAGTTGAGACCGAAACTTGCGGTAAGTTATAGCAATTTGGCAAAACTTTATTATCGAGTCGGTGAATACAGAGGAACCAAAGATATGCTGGAAATATTGATTAACAACCTATCCCAGCCATCAAAAAAGGATTTAATGTTATATGAAGAAGTGCTTAAAAAATTAAATGAGAAATAAAAACCTTCTTGCAATTTTTATTCTGATTATCATTAGTTTTTCAATCTATGCTTTTAATTTAAATAATCCGCTTTTTTGGGATGATGATGACTGGATAAAGGGCAATATTTTTGTTCATAGTTTATCCTATTTAAAAGAAATTTTCACCCAAAATGTCCTGGCCGGTTTTGGTTTAAATAGTAACTATTATCGGCCTTTGCTTCTTTTGAGTTTTGCTTTTAACTACGTGATTCATGGCATTGCACCGCTGGGCTACCACCTTTTAAGCAATGGCTTTCATATCGCTAACGGAGTTTTAATTTTTGTTCTTTTGAGTAAGTTTTTAAGCCGGCGCGCTTCGTTTTTAGCCTCGCTTTTATTTTTAATTCATCCGGCTCAGACCGAAGCCGTGACTTATATTTCTGGAAGAGGCGACCCAATGTCGGTTTTTTTCATGCTTTTGGCGCTTTGGCTTTTTACAAAAAATAAAAAAATACTAAGTACAATTTCAATGGTTTTGGCGATTTTGTCCCGCGAAACCGCAATTTTGTTCCCCTTACTTCTAATGATTTTTTATACTTCTTTTTTAAGTAAAGAAAAGTTTATTTCGGCTCTAAAAAAATCTTTTATTGTTTCTCTGCCTTTCTGGGCGATTTCAATAATCTATTTTATCCTACGGCTGACCGTATTTAATTTTGAAAATACTCTTAACTTTTACTCTCAATCCAATGCCTATACCGAAAATCTGTCTTTTCGTCTTTTTACCTTTGGCCGCGCTTTAATTGAGTATTTTAAAATAATTTTTTACCCGGTTGGGCTTCATATGGAGCGTGATTTATCCATTGCGACCTCTTTGTTTCAATGGCCGGTCTGGCTGGCCCTGATTTTAGTTTTATCAATCATCGCGCTTTACGTTTCACGCTTCAGGTTTGCCTACTCCGCCGAAGCAGTTTCGGCTGCGAAGGCCGGGCAAGTTCCAAGAATCTGGTTTTTCTCTTGGGCTTGGTTTTTCATTGCTCTTGGCCCGGTTTCAGGAATTATTCCAATAAATGCTTTTATTTATGAACACTGGCTTTATTTGCCCCTGATCGGTTTTGCAGCTTTAGCTGGTTTCTACCTCGATAAATCTTTAAATTATTTGAAATCCAAAGCTTTAGTCATTAGTCTTTGGTCATTAGTTATTTTCTTAATTGCCTATTTTTCTTTTTTTGCCATTCAGTCAATTCGGCGCAATATCCTCTGGGGCAAGCCAACTGAATTTTACGAAGATATTTTAAAATATAGTCCCTCAAGCGTAAGAATTCTTACTAACTTAGGTAAGTTGTATTACGAAAAAGGCGATTTAATTAAAGCAACCGAGTTTTACGAAAGGGCAATTAAAACGCCTGACGGCCAATTTTTTGCCGCGCCGTATTATAATTTGGGAAATATTAACCGGGATTCGGGCCGGATTGACGAGGCCATAGAGCTGTATAAAAAAGCAATAGAAGTTGACCCGAATTTTCCATTTTCCTATCAGAATTTAGCCGTGATTTATATTAATAACAAACAAGATTTAGTCAGTGGGATGAGAGTCTTGGAACAACTTAAAAGGATTCAACCTGGTAACGCGAGAGTTTATTATAACTTGGGCTTAGTTTATCTGGCTACTAATAATACTGAACTGGCAATTGAAAATTTGGAGACCGGACTTAGTCTTGCTAAGGGGCGCGATTTAGAAGTTGAGAAAGTAATTACGGAAATTCTATCAAAGATTAAATAACTCCTCTGTTTCTTTTATCATTTTCTCAATCGGAAACTTAAAAAGAACGGTCTGGTGGCCTTGAAGGGCGAGTTCTTGTCGGACTCTTTCGTTTTCTAAGAGGTATTGGATTGCTTCGGCAAGTTGACCTGGACTTTTCGGTTCAACCAAAATTCCGTTTTTGCCGTTTTCAATAATTTCCGGAACTGCACCGACCGAAGTTGAAATAACCGGAACTTTGGCCGCCATTGCTTCCAAGATTGCCCACGGGAAACCTTCTTTGACGGACGGCAGGACAAAAACGTCAAAAGCCTCTATGTATTTAAATGCCTCCGGGATTTGGCCTAATAAAATTACTTTTTCTTTTAGTCCGTAGTCCGAAATTTTTTTCTCAAGATTGACTCTTTCCCGGCCGTCGCCGATAAGTAAAAGTTTAACGTCTTGAATTTGATTTTTAGTGTTAAGGAGGTTAAACGCCTCAATTAAATAATCCAGGCCTTTAGTTTGGTAAAAGTTAGCTATTGTTCCAATGAAGAATTTTGTTTGAAAAATATTATTGTGGCCTGACTTGCCAATTTTTTTGAAAAGTTTTAATTTGGCTTCTTCTTTTGATAGAAACCCAATCTTTAAGGCATCAAGGCCGTTATGAATTAACTTCACTTCTTTTTTAGGTTTGATTTTCAATCTGATTGCTTGGTCAAAATCACTTTTGCTGTTAACTATAATTATATCTTTGAATCTTGCCGTAATTTTTTCGGCTAAAACCCAGTTTAGTTTTTTCAGTTTAGACACCGGGTCATTGAATGACCAGCCGCCGATTCGGTAAATTATTTTAAGTTTCCCGAAAACTTTAGGCCGGATTAATTTCAACGTCTTTCCGGCAATACTTCCCAAAACGCCGGTTTTGGAGCTGTTTAAGTGAAGAATATCAGGCCTGAATCTGTTGATTAAGCTGATTAGTTGGATTAAAGCCAGAAAATCAAAGAAAGGGTTGATTTCTCTTTTTAAAAATTTAAGCTTATGGGTATTTATATTTTCTTCAAGCGATTTTAAATGGCCTTTTTCTTTTTTGCCGCTAGCCACCATTATGTCGTATTTATCCCCGTTTAACCTAGTAACAAATTCATACAAAAATTTTTGGGCGCCGCCGAAGTCCTCTTGGGTAATAACGAATAAAACCCTCTTTTTAAGGGTATTCATTGTTGTTTTGTTTACGTTGAAATAATTGATTTCAGCGTTCATTTGTGGCATTATGCTATCATAAAATATTTTGTAAATCAATGAAAATCTTACTTTTTTCAACTGCCTATCTGCCTTTTATCGGCGGAGCCGAATTAGCCGTAAAAGAAATCACCGAGCGGTTGCCTGATATAGAGTTTGACTTGATAACCGCAAAATTAAAAAGAGGCCTGTCTGATTTTGAAAGAATCGGCAATGTAAATATTTATCGCCTCGGCGCCGGCAATAAGTTTTTAGATAAACCACTTCTGCCGAATTTAGGATTTTTAAAAGCAATCAATCTTCATAAGAAAAAAAGGTACGATTTGATTCACGGCATTATGGCTTCCCAGGGCTCGGCTGCCGCCTATCTTTTTAAATTTTTCTATCCCAAGGTTCCTTTTGTTTTGACTCTTCAAGAAGGAGATTTGGGTCGGAATTCGCCTTTTGACCGATTTTGGCAAAGAAGAGTTATCAGAAAAGCCGATGCCATAACTGCTATCAGTAGTTATTTAGTTCGATTTGCCGAAAGATACAATAAAAAAGCGCCTGTTTTTGTGGTGCCAAATGGAGTAGACCCAAGGAAATTTTCGATTTCTAATTCAAATAAAGTTAAAAAAGAAAAAAGAATAATCACCATTTCGCGATTAGTTCCGAAAAATGGGATTGATATTTTAATCCGAGCTATTGAAAGAGTTAAAAAAGATAATCCCGGGGTAATTTGTCACATAGTGGGTGATGGCTGGCAAAGAAAGGAGTTGGAAAAATTGACGAAAAAATTAGGACTGGAAAAAGAAGTTCGATTTTTAGGCAGTGTTTCTAATGATGAAGTCCCAAAATATTTGGCTCAAGCCGTAATTTTTGTCAGACCTTCGCGGTCCGAGGGGCTTGGCAGCGCTTTTTTGGAAGCAATGGCTGCCGGAGTTCCGATAGTCGGGACGGCTGTCGGCGGGATACCCGACTTTTTAAAAGATGGCGAGACAGGTTTTTTCTGTTTGGTTGAGAACCCAGAAGATTTAGCAAGTAAAATCGATATGATTTTCAATAATCAGATTTTAAGGGAAAAATTGGTCGAAAATGCAGCGAAACTAGTTCAAGAAAAATATGGCTGGGACAGGATAGCGGCCGAGATGAGCAGAGTTTATCATGAAGCTATCAGTAATTATTCCGGTATATAACGAAAAAAACACAATCAAAGAAATTTTAAAAAGGATCGAGGCGGTAAAATTAAACGGTATTGAGAAAGAGATAATTCTGATTGATGACGGTTCAACTGACGGCACGCGGGAAATCTTGAGTGGCTTGGCTTCTAGCTATAAAGTTTTTTTCCAGGAGAGGAACTTCGGCAAGGGGAGGGCCGTGAAAAAAGGTTTTGAGAATGCGAGTGGGGATATCGTCTTGATTCAGGACGCCGACCTGGAATATAGCCCCGATGATTATCCCAAGTTAATACAGCCGATTATTGATGGTCGGTCCGATATTGTTTACGGTTCTAGGTTTCTTGAGAGCGTTATTGATAAAAATAAAATTATTTACAAAAGAGGGTATCTTTTCAGCAAGATGTTGAATTATTTTTCTAATTTTCTTAGCGGATTGAATCTTTCCGACACTTATACCTGCTACAAGGTTTTTCCCAGGGAAACTGTCGGTAAAATCGCTCCGAATCTCAAGTCGAATCGGTTCGGCATTGAAATTGAGCTGACTGTTTATTCTGCGAAGAAAAAAATGAAAATCACGGAAGTGCCAATTTCTTATCAAGGCCGAACTTACAAAGAAGGCAAGAAAATAAATTGGAAAGACGGCTTGGCCGCGATTGGTCACATAATCAGATTTAATTTATTTACAAAATATGAATAAGAAAATCACTATTGCTGCCGGAAGCTTTTGGCCCGATATTGGCGGGCCCTCAAGCTATATTAAAACAATCGCTCCAAGATTAGTTGATGCCGGATTTAGTATTGATTTAATAGCTAGGTCCAAGAAAAAAAAATATCCTGAAGATTCTGAAATTGGTTGGATGATTCACCGAATAAAAAATCTGCCCGGCAAACCGCTTAATTACTTGCGCTATTTTTTAAAACTCTTGAAGGTGGCTAAAAACAGCATGACTATTTACGCCCAAGGGCCGGTTAGCTCGGGCTGCCCGGCTTACTTAGCCAATAAATTTTTAAAGAAAAAATTCATTGTCAAAATAACCGGCGACTATGCTTGGGAACAATTCCACGTGAAAAATCCAAATTTAGATATAGTTGATGTCTTGGATTTCCAGAATAAAAAAATTTCGGGCAAGTTCAATATTTTAAGAAAAATCCAAATGAAAGTAGCCCAAGCGGCCGATAAAGTGATTGTTCCTTCGCGGTTTTTAGCCAAAGTAGTCGGCTACTGGGGAGTAAAAAACGAAAATATAAAAGTAGTCTATAATGGGACCGATTTTAAGCCGGTTCAAATGGAGAAAGAAAAAGCCAGGCGTGAAATCGGCATTTCCGGCAATGTTATTTTATCGGCCGGCCGACTGGTTCCCTGGAAGGGCTTTAGGATGCTTATAAAGGTAATGCCGGAACTTTTAAGCAATGACCAATTTGTCAGATTGGTCATTGTCGGTGATGGCCCGGAAATGGAGAATTTGAAATTAATGAAGAATAATCTTGGGCTTAATGGAAAAGTTTTTTTAGTTGGCAAGAAATCGCAAAAAGAGCTTAAAATCTATTTGGCCGCGGCTGATATTTTTGTTTTAAATACGGCTTATGAAGGTTTTTCCCACCAGATTTTGGAAGCAATGGCGAGTGGCGTGCCGGTAATTACAACCAATGCCGGCGGCAATACCGAATTAATCAAACAGGGCGAGAACGGTTTTATGGTCAAGTATAATGACGAGCTGAATTTGATTGAGGCGATAAAAGGCGTTTTTGACAATAAAAATATTAGAGAAAAGTTCATAAAAGAAGGCAGAAAAACGGCTAGGAAATTTACCGTCAAAAAAATGACCGATGAAACGATAGAAGTTTTTAATTCTTTGGTTGAAAATGCTTAAACTATTGATGATAACTGGGCGAGGAAGCGCCGTTGATCTTGCCTCTGGAAAAAGAGGTGCTTTTTATAATACGTTGGAAGAATTCCATAAGTATTGGGAGAGAATAGATATTATAGCTCCCAAGGTTAAAAAACCGATATTTAATATATTTGGAAATGTCTTTATTCATTCTTCTCCTTGGCCTTTGTTTTTACACCCGATTTTTTTTATCAGGAAGGCTTTAGAAGTTTATAAAAAGCAAAAATTTGATTTAATCACTGTCCATGAATTTCCGCCTTTTTATAACGGAATCGCCGCCCGACTGATTTGGAATAAAATCAAAGTTCCTTACGTTTTGGAAATTTTCCACATTCCTGGATATCCGAAAGCAGCGAATCTGAAAGAAAGAATCTATAGAGGTCTGTTTTATCTTTTTATCAGTTATGATTGCCGGGAAGCAAAAGCAGTGAGGGTTATGAATAATCAAGTGGTGGAGAAGTTGACTGACTTAAGGATACCTCAATCTAAAATAAACCTAATTCCTGCAATTTACTTTGATTTAGATATTTTCAAACCAATGAACTTAGAGAAGAAGTACGATTTTATTTTCGTGGGGCGATTGGTTAAAAATAAGGGGCTTAACTTGCTGCTTGAAGCAGCAAAATTATTACGTTTTAAGTTTCAAGTTTCAGGTTTTAAGATGTTGATTGTTGGCGACGGCTCGGAAAGAAAGAACTTAGAATTACGAATTACGAATTATGGATTAAAAGACAATGTTATTCTTTATGGCTGGGTAAAAGATTCGCAAGAAGTTGCTCAACTCCTGAACCAGTCAAAGATTTTAATTCTGCCTTCTTACAACGAAGGCGGGCCAAGGGTTTTACTTGAGGCAATGGCTTGCGGCGTACCAGTCATTACTACAAGAGTCGGCATAGCCGAAGATTTAATAAAGGACGGAGAAAATGGTTTTTTTACTGACTGGTCAGGCGAAAGCATTAGTGAAAAAGCATCTAAGTTATTAGAAAATACGGAATTGCAGAGAAATTTTGCCTCATCAGGATTAGAGATAGCTAAAAGATTTGAGAAAAGAGCAGCAATAAAAAACTATGCCGAAAAACTACAGAGATTAATTTGAAAAGTTATCCACATCACCCCCTTTTTTTATTTTTTTTATTACTTTAAAATATAAGAAATGCCTCAGCATTTCTTGAATTTCCGTCGCTCGCCCATCGCGAAAATTAATTTTCGTGCAGGTTCGCTAGGAAATATAAGATATAAGAAGTTTTAATGTATAAGAAATTATCCAATTTTTTGCTTCTCTTTTGGATATTTTTATTTACTTTAGTTTGGTCTATTCCTCAAGCTTTTGCCGAGGATTCTTATTTTTTTAGAGTTGACACAGAGATTGATGTTCCGGCTTATTACGGCACAAGCGGGGCGACCGTGACTTTTAAATGCGATGGAACTGGCCAGGGAATAATAACTGATAATACTGCTTCAGAAAGTACCCAATCATTAAACGGGATTATACAGATGGCTTCTACTTCGGCTGAGAATGGCACTGCTCGCGCAGATTGTGATGCCGGAGAAGCAATAACTGCCACCCTTTCTTTCGACGGCTGGCTTTCAAAAACAGTTACGGGTACGGTTTCAAGCGTTGGTTCTAATATAACTTTTACCATGAGAGCCAGCATGGATTACACAATTTTAGTTAATGGAGTTACCGATGAACTGAGTAATGCTTTGACTCTTAATGGCACTACTGCTTCGGCAACCTATAGCGGAACGGTTGCTTCCCAATCTTACAGTGGCGGCAAGAGATATATTGCTGGTTCAACCAGTGGCGGGACAGTCAAAGGTGGAGCTAATGGTTATGTTAATAGGACATCTTCGGCCTTGACTATTTCAGCCACTGCCTCGCAATCAGTTGATTTTGGAACGACTGATGACAGTTCTCTTGACGAAAGCGGCCTGTCTTTCGGCCATAAAATAACCGTTAATGAATCCGGAGGAGGTTCTATAACCAGTGGGACGGTCACGGCCGGAGACAGCTCCGGGACCAACTGTACTGCCGGTACTGGCACCAATGCCGGTAAGTGGTATTGTGCCGTTCCTTTAGCCAATACTGCTACTACTGCCACTTTTAGGCATGATGATTGGGAATCAGCCACCGCAACTTATACGGATAGAACTGCCGGTTCAGATGCCCAAAACACAGCAACCATTAATGCCTTTAAAAAGCCGCCAGTCGGCACTTATTACCCTCCTTCCACACCTACGCCTACTCCGTCTCCATCTCCATCTCTGACTCCAACACCCAGTCCAACCCCACAACTAACCCCGACTCTCACTCCAACTCCAGAACTTCAAACAGTTGAACAAAAGATGGCTTCAATAAGAGATAAAATAGCTGAACTACAGAGTAGATTAGCTGAACTGTTAAAACAAGAAGGTTTGCCTCAAGTAGTTCCAGCCCCGGTCCAAGTTCCTCAATCAGCTAAGTTTGAATTTGCTAAAGCTTTGCATTCAGGAGTGAGAGGCGATGACGTTAGGGCCTTACAAGATTATTTAAAATCAACCGGCCATTTAAGTTCAGATGTTGAATCAACCGGTTATTTTGGTCAATTAACCAAAGCAGCAGTTGCGGCTTGGCAAAGAGACAATGGCGTTTCGCCAGCCGAAGGTTATTTTGGTTTCAGATCTCAGTTAAAGTATCGAGCCCTGACTCAATAAATTTTTGAATTAATAAAGTAGAAGCCCCTTGATAAAAGGACTTTTTTGTTTTATTATCAATTAGTGAAAAATCTTTTAATAATCACCCAAAAAGTTGATGAAAGCGACGACTTATTGGGTTTTTTTGTCGATTGGGTTAAAGAATTTTCCAAAAGATTTGATAAAGTTTTTGTCATTACTTTGGCAAAAGGTGAATATAAATTGCCGGCTAATGTTTTCATTTACTCTCTTGGAAAAGAAAAAAAGAGTAATAAACTTTTTAGAGTAATTAAATTCTACCTATATTCATTAAAGTTAATCCCTCAAAGTAAAGGAGTATTCTGCCATATGTCTCCTATTTTTGCCGTTGCTACTTGGCCGATTGTTTCTGTTTTCGGAAAAAAAATCATTTTATGGTATTTACACCGGTCGGTAACCTTAAGGTTAAAATTAGCTGAGAAATTATGTTATAAAATTGTGACTGCCGCCAAAGAGAGTTTGAATCTTAAAAGCAAAAAAATAGTTGAAGCAGGCCACGGCATTAATTTGGAAAAATTCAGAACAGAAAGAATTTGGCCCGAAAAAAAAGAAAATTTTAGAATTTTAAGTGTAGGCCGGATTTCCAGAATTAAAGATTATGAAACATTAATTAAGGCGGCGGCTATTTTAAGAGATAATGGTTTAAAGTTTAAATTCAAAATAATCGGCCGACCAGTGATGCCTTATGATTTTGATTACTTTGAACAATTAAAAAAAATGGTTACTGATTTAAAATTGGAAGATTTTGTTGAGTTTATTGGTTTTATTCCTTATAGCCAGATCGCCAATTACTATAAAGAATCAGATATTTTCATAAATTTCGCTCCAAGCGGCGGCATTGATAAAGTGGTTTTAGAAGCAATGGCTTCAGGTTCTTTGGTTTTGGTTTCAAATGATGCATTTAAGAAATACCTTGGTGGTTATGATTTATTTTTTAAGCATGGCGAGGCCGGTGATTTGGCAGAAAAAATCATTAAATTAGGCAAAATGTCCATTCAAGAGATTGAAAGGGTAAGCAGTTTTTTGGTTCAGTCAGTCAGCGGGCATCATAATTTAACTAATACAGTAAACGCGATATCCTACCTTTTTAATCAATAATCATGAAAGTTTTATTTGTTTCGGCTAAATCAGCAGTAAATGATCAGATTGAAAAGGCGTTCACTGAAAATGGCGCCGAAGTTTTCCGTTTGGACGAACGGATTATTACTTTTTTGCCTTCTTTTTTGAATCAAAATGAGACGGCTTGGAAAATTTTGAGGAAATTTCCTCGCCTAAAAAGGTTAAATAATAAAATATGGAACAGAAGACTGATTAGACTTTGCGATAAAATAAAACCAGATATTTTATTTACTACTAAAGGAGTGATAATTTATCCCAAAACGCTTGTTAGAATTAAAGAAATGGGGATCATTTTGGCAAACTGGTTTTTTGAGAATGTTGATGCCGAAACTTATCATCAGTGGTTTTTAAAAACTTGCCGGTATTACGATTATTTTTTTAATTATGATCCTAACATATCCGATAAATACAAATTTTCTTCTGGAAATCTAAAGTATTTGCCGCTGGCAGCAGACCCGGCTTTTTATAAAGTCGAAGGTGTAGATGAAAAGGAAAAAGAATTTTTCAGTTGTGATGTTTGTTTTGTCGGCGCCTTATATCCGGAACGGGAGAAATTATTAATCGAGATTAAGAATTTGGGAATAAATTTTAAAATTTTTGGCTGGAAGAGCTGGCTTAATTCGTCTTTGGCCGAAAATTATTATGGCCCCCTTCTTTCTTCGAAAGAAATTGCCAAGGCCTACTCTCTGGCAAAAATTTCTTTGAATCAAAACCTTCAGCCCCAAAACGGCGGAGTGAATTTGAAAACCTTTGAAATCCCGGCCGCCGGAGGATTTCAGATTTCAGATGAACAGCCGGAGTTGAGGGATATTTTTAAAATAGGAGAAGAAGTCGAAACTTATAAAACCGCAGATGAACTTTTGGAGAAAATAAAGTTTTATCTTTCTAACGAAGATAAAAGAAATAAAATTACTTTGGCTGGATACAAAAGAGTTTTGAAAGACCATACTTTGAATCAAAGAATAAAAACCATTCTCGAAACAGTTAAAATTAATTAATCATGACGGTTTTATATTTTGGGAACTATAATCCTTGTTATGCCCGCAACCGAGTTTTAATTAAGGGCTTAAAAGAAAATAACGTCAAAGTAATTGAGTGCAATGTCAAAAAGAGTGGCTTTCGATCTTTTCCCCCACTTTTTTTTAAGTATTTAAAATTAAAGACCCATTTTGACTTAGTGATAGTCGGTTTCCCTGGGCAGGGAGTGATGTTTTTAGCAAGATTTTTAACCCAGTTGCGTAAAGTAGCTGGGCAGGCCAGAAAGCCGATAATTTTTGACGCTTTTACTTCACATTATGGTGGATATATTTTGGACAGAAAATATTATTCATTAAACAGTTTTAGAGCGAAATACTATAGGTTTTTAGATAAATGGTCGTGCAAGTTAGCAGATTTAGTGCTTCTTGACACCCAAGCACATATAGAGTTCTTTATTAAAGAATTCGGTTTGCCAAAAGAAAAATTCAGAAGAATTTTTGTGGGCACTGACTCTAATATTTTTTATCCTCGAAACCGCGAAAAAAATAATGATAAATTTTTAGTTCATTTTCACGGCCATTATATCCCGCTTCAGGGTGTTAAATACATAATTGAAGCGGCAAAAATTCTTGAAAATGAAGAGATTTCATTTAATTTGATCGGCCGCGGCCAGACATATGAAGAAGACAAAAAACTTGCTGAAAGACTCGGGTTAAAAAATATAAATTTCATTGATTCTATGCTTTATGATAAACTTCCGGATTACCTGGCTCAAGCTGATGTTTGTTTGGGTATTTTCGGCGATAGCCCTAAAATCGATTTAGTTATTCCAAATAAGGTTTATGAAGCACTGGCTATCGCTAAACCAGTGATTACGGCTGATACCCCGGCAGTACGTGAGCTCCTTACTGATGGTGAAGATGTTTTTTTATGTCAAAAAACCAGTCCGGAAAGTTTGGCTGAAAAGATTTTATTTGTTCGCGATAATCCGGATTTAACTGAAGGGGTAGCTCAAAATGGCCGCCGTCTTTTTGAGAATAAATTAAAAGAAAAAATTTTGGCCCAGGAGTTATTAAAATACATTAATGAAAAAATTACACTACGAAAATAAAAGCTTAAATTACGGCGTAAGTCATACGCGATTAAAAAGAATTTTATCTCTTATAGGCAATAAGCCAACTCAAAGAGTACTTGAAATTGGTTGTGCTGCTGGGCGCCTTGGCCGGGAAATCAAAAGTAGGGGACATTATGTTGCCGGGATTGAAATTTCTGAATCAGCTGTTAGAGAGGCAAAAAAAGTTTTGGATAAAGTTTATACTTTTGATATTGAAGAGGAATGGCCGAAAGAAATCTTAAACGAGAAGTTTGATTTAATTATTCTGCCTGAAGTTTTAGAACATATTTTTGATCCAATTTACGTCTTAAGGAATTCTTCGGTTATACTTAAACCAGAAGGGGAGATTATTATAACTACGCCAAATTTTCTTATTTGGACTAACCGGGTTAATTTTCTTTTCGGTTTTTTCAGATACGAAAAAGAAGGGATGTTTGATTTTGGTCATATCCGCTGGTTCACTTATCCGTATTTGAAAAAAGTTTTGGCCGAAAGCGGTTTTATCATTATTGAAGAAAAACATATTATTTTTCCCGGCAAACTGACTAAAATTTTGAGATTTTTTCCTGGTCTTTTTGCTTTTCAATTCGTTGTCAAAGCTGTAAAATCTTCATCTTCATGAAAAACTCTATCTTAATAACCGGATACCCATATGTTCGCGAGAACTTTTTAAAAGTTTTCAGTTTTTATCCAAGTGATGAAAAGTTATTTTTTCTTCTTCCAAAAATATGGAAGGCGAAATCTGGCAAAGTTATTTATTATGCTTCTAAGAAAGAAAATATTTACACGACCAAGGCTTTTTTTTACCATTCCAACTACCCCATTATCGGTGGACTTTTGAAGGGTTGGATGCCGGCATTCCCTTATTATTTATGGCGGTTAAAAAAAAGGGGTTTATTCTTAGTTTACAGTTGTAGTGAACCAACTTTGCTTTCAACTCTTTACAATGGTTTTTGGACTAAATTATTTGGTTTAAAACATTTGGTTGCAAGCTGGGAAAATATACCTTTAGAGCAAAAGTGGTCCGGCCTTATCCATTGGTTTAGATTGTTTATTTTTAACCTGAACTTATTTTTTTCTGATGGGCTTATTGCTGGAAATAGTAAAGGAGCAAAAATTTTTGCCAGGTATACAAAAAAACCAATTGTTGTAATTCCTTTTCATGGATTAGATCCTGGTTTATTCAATCCTACCTCAGGAACTAGCCGTAAATTTAGAGAAAAAGATTTTAGTGGTTTCATTGCATATACTTTTATAGGCGCTGTCGATTTTAGAAAAGGAATCCATATTGCTTTAAAAGCATTTAAGAGAGTTATTGCTAAATCTCCTAATGTACGTTTTATTATTGCTGGCAGCGGTAAAGATGAAAAGAAAATAGAAGAGCAAGTGAAAAATCTTAATATTCAGGATTATGTTTTACGTTATCCTTGGTTGAGTCACTCAGAAGTTAAAGATCTACTCTCGGTTTCTGACATTTTTGTTTATCCAAGCATCTCTTACGGCGGTTGGGAAGAGCAGTTTGGCTACTCTATGGCTGAGGCTTCTTTAATGGAGGTGCCGGTTATTTCAACTCGCACCGGCTCTATAGAAGCAGTAGTGATTGATAACGTAACCGGAATTTTAGTCCAGCCAATCAACATCACCGAGTTAGCCGAAGCGATGATTAAATTAGCTAAAAATGAAGATTTAAGAAAATCAATGGGTCAAGCGGGTAGGGAGCATATTATTAAAAATTTCAGCCACAAGGTCGTGGCTCAAAAATTCTGGCAGTTTTTCCATAGTTATTATTCTAAATAAATTATATTCATGAGCATGAAAATTCCATTAAGTATAAGACGTTTGAAACGCTTAATTGGAACAGGTACCTTAAAAAGTCGAGAACTGGTTAATTATGAGCGTTTTATCGGTTCTCAAGTGAATAATTACAGTAAGCCGTTATTCAATTTGGCTGTTGATTTTGAACTGGCCTGGTCAAGAGCAAGGCGAAAAGATGGTTTTACTTCTAATAAAGAATCAATAGATCGCGGCCAAAAAGCAAAAGAGGCTATCCCGATTATTTTGGATTTGGCTGATCATTATGATATCCCGATTACTTTTGCTGTTGTTGGACATTTAGCTTTATCTGATTGCAAAGAGCATAGATCACCGCCGCCATTCCGCCCCTATTGGCTTAAAGAAGATTGGTTTGATATTGATTCTAAAAACGGATTATCGGATAGAGATCTTTATTTCGCCAGCGATATAATCCAAAATATAACTAAGAGCCGGATTAAGCATGAAATTGCAAGCCATAGTTTCACCCATATTAATTTTGGCGACGATGCGACAACAAAAGAAGTAGTTCAATACGAAGTGAACGAATCGGTCAGGGCTTTGAAAAAATTTGAGCCGAACCTGACTACTTTTGTCTTTCCTAAAAATAAGCCGACCTTTCTGAATTATTTGAAAGAGTCAGGTTTCAAAATTTACCGTTCCGATAAAAATATGAAAATTCAGAAAGACGAGCTCGGTCTTTGGCAGTTTCCATTGGGATTATGGATTTCACCGACTGCTCAAAGTTCCAAAGAAATCATTGATTTACTTGATTTGGCGATTAGAAATAAAAACTTGGTCAATATCTGGTTTCATGGATACGAGTTTGACAATCCTAAACAAGCTCGGTCGTTTTTAGAACCGATTTTTAAGGCGGCTGATCAAAGACGCCGAATTGGGTTAGAAATTAAGACAATGCGTGATATTATTTACAATCATGGCTGACGCCAAAGAATATTACAATCGCACCAGTAAAGATTATGTTGAGAAGTGGAAGAAAATAGATTCAGATTCCGAAAACCTGACTAATCAATTCCGCCTTAAGTTAATCCGTTCAGTTATCGAAATGGCCGATATTAGGCCTCATGATAAAGTAGTTGAGATAGGCTGTGGAACCGGTTTGGTCCTTAAAGAACTTCTTAAATATACCAAGCCGGTTTATGGGGTTGATGTTTCTTTGGAAATGTTGAAACGGGCCCAGGACTCCGTATTAAGGGACCAGAAAGTAATTATAGTTGAAGATTTTAAAAGGGCAAAAGAAACAGAAAAAGAAACAGATGCCATTCTTTTAGAGAATGATATTTTAGATTTAGAAATTCCCGAAGACTATTTTGACAAAATATTAAGTCTGGAAGTTTTTCGTTACCTTAAAGAAACAAAAAAAGCTTTAACTAACATAGCTAAAATTATGAAACCTGAATCAGTTTTTGTTTTTACGGCGACAAATCAATTTAGCGCCAATTTGTTTCCGATTAAGTTTTTAATCAGAAAATGGCTGGGGTTAGTCGATGTTCAAAAAGAGATTTTTCAGTATTTTACGACCGAAAGATCAATTAGAAAAAATATAAGAGAGGCCGGTCTTGAAGTGGTTGAATTTAGAAAACTTGATAAGAGACTGAAAAATTTCCCCGTTCTTAGAAATTTTTCTGATACTTTTATTATCGCGGTGAAAAGAGCTAATTGATTTTTTGAAAGTGGAATAAACCGCAACTAAAGCGGCTTTTTTCAAAATCATTTGGGTTGGCGTTTAAAATGAGTTGGCCGGCATCGCTGACAACTGAAAATTCAATTAGTTTAAGACCATTGAAGTAATCTATTATTGTTTGAGGTCGATGGACTCGATGGGCATTGAATTCAGTTCTTTCGTGGCCGATTGGCAGGGAAAAGTAAAGATTTCCTTTTTGAGCAAGAACTCTGACTAACTCTTGGCAGGCTTTTTCTGTTCCTCTAGGGTCCAACTCGTCGCCGTAGCGGCCGAGGCCGATATGTTCGGCGACATGCAAGCAAGATAAAGATTTGATTGATCCGTTTGGAAAAGGAAGGCAAGTAATATCGCCTTTGACTATTTCTAAATTTGATAAGCCCAGAGCCAGCGGCCTTAAATCAACAAATTTAACTTTAGTGATGTTAGTTAAAAAACCTATTAAATCGACCTGCGAACCTGTATCTATATGTTCTTTTGGTTTGGTTTTAATAATTTTTCCGGCCGTCCAGACGGCTTGATAAAAATAGTGGGGGTTAGGACGGGTGTCTTTTGTTTTATCTTCAAGCTGGGGGTAGATGTTTTTAAATTTTGGTTTATTGTCTTTTGATTTCAGGCGATATCGGATATAGCTTATAAAAAAACCGAAGTATCTTGGGAAATTCAGCAATTTTAGTTCAATTAGGGGAGTTATGAGTTTATTTCTAAAAATTACTCTATAAGTTTTCCTTAAAAAATTATAAATCAACCATTTCATTTATAAATTATTTATCGAATTCTTTTAAAACCGCCAAATAGTTTGTAGCTGTAAAAATTTCATCTCTTTCATCATATTTTTTTATAGGATATATTCCACTTTTTAGGATGCGGTATAAATTGTAGTCATTTTTTAGAAGGTACCAGAAATCTTGAAAAAAAGTTCTGGAATCAATATTACATCCTCCAAATTCAAACTGGATACGTTCTATTTTCTTTTCTTTTAGCATATTTTGAGCACCCCTAAGTGCGTATAATTCATGGCCCTCGGTATCAAGTTTAAGAAAGTTGATAGTTTTAATCCCGTTAACTCTGCAGAAATTGTCTAAAGTTTCCAATTGGACATTTTCAACTTGGTTCATTTTGATTGATTTATGGTCTAATTGTCGTTTATACAATGAACCAAGGCCTCCCCCTTTTTCATTTGAGTAAAGGGAGGAGCGTTTTTTTTCACTACTAAATCCAAAATTGTATAACATAGCCCCTATATTTTTTACTGATTCATATAATTTCTCAAAGGCCGAAGGGGATGGTTCGAAGGAATAAACTAAGGCCGATTTCCCAAATATTTTTAAAAGTGTTTTTGTGTAATCACCAGTATTGGCGCCTACATCAAAAATTATCCATTGGTTATTTTTTGATTCCTTGCATAACTGATTTAAAAGATAAAGTTCCCCGCTTTCATTAATTTTTGGATCGGTGCCGTAATTCATTCCTTGCAATGCTATTCGATGCAAGTTTCTAAATATTTTTTGATTCCATTTCCTGCCGTAAAGAAAATGGCGAATAATGTTTTTTATAGATTTCATATTTCAATTTTTTCCAGTTTAGGATTATAGTTTACAGGCCACAGATGAGTCAATGGGGGGCTGTAATATCCTCCTCCTCCTTTATTAAGATAAGCCGCCCACCAGGAAAAAGTTGAGCCGCAGCCAAGAATGGTTTCGGAATTTTTGAGCATCCAGAAGTCAAATACGAAATCAGGAATATCTGGCAGGGGATTTTTAAGATTTATCAATTCGAAATCTTTAAAATCTGAAATTATGCTTTTGTCATCTATTGAGATATATAATTTTTTAGCATTTTTTATATTTTTCAGCAGTTCAATATACTTAACGACGGGGAGGGCTAATCCGCGCTTAATAAAATCACCGCGCCTGATATGGATTCCAATCCAAGGACGGTACTTTTCGGTCTCCTGCCTTAATAGTTCGTCAATTTCCGGTTTAAATCTGAACCAATTGAGAACTTTTTGTTTATGGATTTTTAATAGCTCAAGGATTATTGGATCCTGAAGGTAGCCATAGATATTAATATTGTCTTTTTGGTTTTTATACAGTTCGTTAATACTCAATCGGCGCCATAAGCCAAAAGGAGCAAGAAGCCGTTCCGGCCAGCTGGTGTGGCTTAGGTCAGCAAGCTGAACGGTTGGCAGGAAGCAGTCTTTAAATCTTAGCGGTGAATATTTAAGCTGGAAAATATTATTGCCAATCCAATTAGGGAATGCCCATTTAAAGCCATTAAGGTCGGCGTATAGGCGGGCGCCGGCATATTGAAACATTTGGTTGCCGAATCTGCCGAATTTTCCTAACTTTCTGAAAGTAATCATTGGCGAATTTTGAATTGACCTTTGGTTTAGTGGGCTATATTATTACATAGTAATAAATTTAAAGCCAGCTTGAAATGAAAAGTTATTTATTGTCTTATTTAGACTCCTTTCCGAAAGCCAATATCGCCGTTATCGGCGATTTGATTTTGGATAAATTCTGGTTCGGTGATGTCAGTCGGCTGTCGCCGGAAGCCCCGATCCCAGTTTTGTCTATTGTCGAAGAAATTAATGTTCTTGGTGGAGCCGCCAATGTTGCTTCCAACATAAAAGCTCTGGGCGGGCAGGTTTCTTTATTCGGAATTGTCGGGAGCGATGGGAGCGGTCAACTTTTATTGGATCTTTTGAAAAAACAAAATATTGATATCGATGATACTTTTATAGCCCATTCTTACACTACTCCTTCTAAAACAAGAGTTATTGGCCATGGTTCTTTGCCCCAGCATATAGTTAGAATTGATAAGGAAAAAAATGCAGCCTCTTTGTCTAAAGGCATTGAGAATAAAGTGATAAAAAGAATCAGCGATAAAATAGGCGATTATGATTTGGTTGTAGTCTCGGATTACGCTAAAGGGACTATTACTCCAGAAATCGCTCGATTTATTATTGAGACTTCAAAATTAAAAAGGAAAAAGGTTATCGTTGATACCAAACCCGGCAATGTCGGTTATTACAGGAAGGTCTATTTACTTACTCCAAATATGAAAGAGGCGTTGGAAATAGCCGGAGTAAGCGATTTAGATAGAGCGGGGAAAGCCATTCAGAAAATGTTGAATTCAAACGTATTGATTACTGAAGGCGGGGAGGGTATGATGCTTTTTGAGAAAAATAAAAAAATTAATCTAAAAGCAAAGGAACGGAAAGTTTTTGATCCGGTTGGCGCCGGCGATACGGTGATGGCTGGATTAGCCCTTTCTTTAGCGGTCGGAGCGCCACTTAAAGATGCCGCTTATATTGCCAATCATGCCGCCGGCATAGTGGTAACTAAAAGGGGAACAGCAACAGTTTCAATCAACGAGTTGAAAGAAGATTTATCAAAGTGAAAAAAATTTTATATATCGCCAATCATCGGCTGCCGACCGAAAAGGCTTACGGAATCCAGATTTCCAAAATGTGCGAATCGTTTGCCGATCTGGATTATGAAACGGTTTTAGTCGCGCCTTATCGAATCAGTAAAATAAAAGATGATTTTTTCGAGTACTACAATGTTAAACGCAACTTCCGGTTCAAAAAGATTTTTTCTCCTGATTTCTATTTGCCGGGCAGACTGGACAGGATTGCTTTTCAAATAAAATATTTTATTTCAGCCGCAATATTAGCGATTTACGCCTTGATTAAAAAGGCCGACATTATTTACTCCCGCGACGAGTTGCCTTTGTATTTTTTGAGTTTTTTTCATAAAAATCTTGTTTTTGAGATACATAACTTTTCAAAAAAAAGAGTTTTTTTTTATAAACGGCTCAAAAATAAAAAAATAAAAGTAATTGCTATTTCTAATGGTATTAAAAATGAACTTGAAAAAAATGGCTTTGATTCCAAAAATCTCTTGGTTGCTTTTGACGGAGTTGATTTGGCAAAATTTGATATTGATATATCTAAAACCGAAGCCAGGAATAAGCTTAACCTGCCCCTTAATAAGAAAATAGTTATCTATACCGGCCATTTGTTCAAATGGAAAGGGGTTGATACTTTAGTAGAGGCGGCAGAACTTCTTAAAGATGTTCTTTTTATTTTTGTTGGAGGAATGGTTAGTGATGTTGAGAAATTTAAGAAGGGCCATAGTTTAGAAAATATCTTGTTTTTAGGCCACAGGCCTTATCGAGACATTCCTTTATTTTTGAAAGCCGCTGATGTTTTGGTCTTGCCAAATGAAAAAGAAGAAAAAATATCAGAATTATATACCTCACCCTTGAAACTTTTTGAGTACATGGCATCCCGAAGGCCGATTATTGCTTCTGACTTGCCTTCAATCAGAGATGTTTTGGATGAAAAGAGCGCTGTCTTTTTTGAACCAGGAAACGCCAACCATTTGGCTAAAGGCATTGAAAAAATTATTGAAAGTGAAAATTTAGCCCAGGCTCTAAGTGCCAGAGTGTTTGAGAAAGTTCAAAATTATACTTGGCAAAAAAGAGCCGAAAAAATTTTAGAATTTATAAAATGAAAACAATTGTTATTATTCCTACGTATAACGAAAAAGAGAATATTAAATTTTTAGTGGAAGAAATTTTGTCTTTACTGCCAGACATTTCCATATTAGTTGTTGATGATAATTCACCTGATGGAACAAGTGGTATTATCGAAGAACTAAGAACTAAATTTCCCAAATTAGATCTCTGTACCCGAATAGGCGACAGAGGTTTTGGCAGGTCCTATATTGATGGCTTCAGAAAAGTAATTAATGACGAACAATATGAAAAAATAGTAACGATGGATGCTGATTTTTCTCATGATCCCAAAGAAATTCTTAAAATGGCTGATAAATTATCCGAATGCGACGTAATTATCGGCTCCCGTTATGTTAGAGGTGGAAAAATTGAAAACTGGAATTGGCGGCGCCGATTACTAAGCAGATTTGCCAATTTTTATGTTAAAACAATTCTTGGAGTGCCGATTAATGATATGACCACTGGTTTTATATATTTTAAAAAAGAGGTATTAGAAAATTTTAATTTGAATTCGGTCCGGTCTGAAGGGTATGCTTTTTTAATTGAGTTAAAATATCAGATATTTAAATCAGGGTTTAAAATTAGAGAGCACCCCATTGTTTTTAACGAAAGAAGAGAGGGCCAATCTAAGATGTCTTTCAAAAATATTTGGGAAGCAGTTCTTCTTCCATGGAAACTGAAATTAAGTAAAAAGTAAAAAGTAATAACCGAAGAGATGAGTACGCTTAAAAGACATTGGCCAACAGTAATTATCGCTTTAATTCTCGGATTTTTAATAGTCCTACCGTTTTTTTATTTTCAAATAAAACTCAGCGACGAGTATAAGGGAGTACTAAACCAGGTTATAGACGATGAATTATTTTATCTGGCTAGAATCAAAGATGTTATAGATGGCCATCCAACTTTAGGCAATGCTTATTTATGGGAACATAAAAATCAATTGCCGCAACATCTTTTTTTGCCAGAATTTCTTTTGGCCCAACCTCTTAAACTTTTAAATCTTTCGATTGTTCAGGGAAGGATACTATACAGTTTTATTCTCCCGGCCATTGCCTTTGTTCTCACTTATATCATTTTTTATCTGATTTATCCGTCTCGCTTTTGGGCTAATGTTTTTGCCGTTTTTTTATTTTTTGGTATTTATCTTTTTAAATTTACTCGGCCAGTCATTCCCCAGTTCGTTTTTTTATTTTGGCTTATTCAGTTTATTCTGCTTTGGTTATTGATAAAAGGTGATCATAGAAAATTGATTTTGCCGTTAAATATTTTAAACTTCAGTCTCTTGTTTTATATTTATCCTTTTTACTGGACTTTTTATTTGGTATTTTTAGCAATTTTAGCTTTTATCTTTTTTTTCAGAGACCAACCATTATCAAAGCAATTCTTGAAAATTTTAATTGGTGGTTTAATCATTGGCTCCATTTATTTCTACCTTACTTTTTTAGCCAGCCAGCTTCCTGAATATCAAGAAACCCTAACCCGTCTTCAGTTAGTTTTTTCTCGTTCGCCATCTGAAATTAAAAGTGTTGCTTTATCATTGGTGGTTTTGCTTTTAATAGGAGTTTTGCATCGGTTGAAAACCATCAGAATAAACAAAGAGATTTTATTTT
>CAYHZG010000003.1:0-37419 GCA_964361105.1 uncultured Candidatus Saccharibacteria bacterium | reverse complement strand
GTAAGCAATGGTGGCTTCGTTGTTTTTAGCGAACTATAGCCCGTTTGGCGATGCCTTCTCAGGAACCTCATGAGCCGAGCCGTTAAGAGAAGATAAGATATGTAGCGAGGCGAGCGAGGAGCGAGGGTTTATTCTGATAAACAGAGAACCAAACTAATTATTAAAGTTGTACGTGGCCGAACGTTTCCTGAAAGGCATTGCCAAAGGTAGGGCTATAGCGAGCGGATAACTTCAATCGCCTTATCTAATTGCGGGTCTCTCCCCTCTTTTATATCCTCTTCTTTCCTTTCCACTTTAATATCCGGCTCAATCCCTTCATCAGTAATTGACCGACCTTTCGGCGTCAACCACTTGGCTACGGTAATCTTTAAAGCCGTTTTAAACCTCAATTCTTCAACCTGCTGGACCGAACCCTTCCCAAAGGTCTTCTCCCCTATCAGCTTAACTCCACGATTATCATGCAAAGCGCCGGCCACAATTTCCGAAGCCGAAGCCGAGCCTTTATTTATCAAAATCACAATCTTGGCATTCTTTAGCCGGCCGTTTGATCTTGTTTTTAATTCGTCTTTTTGACCGTTGCCAAAATCCTCTATCACCACCACCTGGCCCGGCTCCAGAAAATAGCTTGAGATATCAATGGCTAAGTCAAGAAGCCCACCGGGGTTATTTCTTAAATCGAGAATCAATTTCTTATCCGCCCCTTGCTTTTTTAATTCAACGAGGGCTTTATCAAATTCACCTTTAGCTATCTGGTTAAAGCTGAAAAGCTGGATATAGCCAATGTCTAGCTCCTTTACTTCCCATTTGACCGTTGGGATTTTAATTTTGTCTCTGATTATACTAAAATCACTTGTTTCTTCTTTGCCGTCTTTTTTCCGGGAAATCGTTAAAACAACTTCTGTTCCCCTTCTGCCTCTTATTTTTGAAACCGCCTCCTCCAAAGTAATCCCAGCCGTTGATTCGCCATCGATTTTTATAATTTTATCACCGGCAAGCACTCCAGCCCGGTCAGCCGGCGTATCTTTTAAAGGCGCTATCACCATCAAAATATCATCTCTTAAACCGATCTCTATTCCGACCCCGGCAAATTCCCCACTAATGTCTTCTTGCAGCCGTTTGCTTTGTTCTTCTTTTAAAAATACAGTAAACGGATCGCCGATGCTTTTAACCATTCCTTCAATCGCTCCAAAAACCATTTCTTGGGTATCCAGCTCAGAACGGCCAACATATTTTTCATGAATCAGGTTCCAAGCGTCCCAAAATAGGCCAAAATCAACTGCGGCTGGCTGACCCGAGCCACGGTTAATCAGCTCTCTTAATCCGCCGTCCGACACTTTGGTTTTCTGAAATTCCGTGCCGGCAAAAAAACCCAAAGCCAAAGAAATAATTATTACCAGAATGAGTGATTTATTTTTCATATTGTTTTTCTTGTTTTTCCAGTATAATCCAAATTATCTACTAAATCCAGAATCCTTTTTTTAAACCGTTCAAAGCTAAATTTTTCGGAATGTTTTTTTATGGTCTTGGAATCGTAGCGGCCATTTTTAATTTTTTCACTAATATTTTGAACAGCTTTTACAAGTTCATTTACCCCGTTAGAGGCCGCGAGGGCCCGCAGCGTGTTTTTACCTCTAATGGGGTCAAAGAATTCTCCAGTTATACCCTCCAAAACTGTCTCAATTGCACCGCCTCGCCTTAAAGCCAGAACTGGTTTGCCAAAAGACATTGCTTCAACCGGCGAAAGGCCAAAGTCCTCTTCGTTACAAATAAGATAAGCTAAGCAGTTTTGATAATAATAAGGCAGTTCCGAATCCGGCACAAATCCTAATAATTTTACATTCCCATAATTTTTGATTCGTGATTCTAAATTCTTTTTTTTCGGTCCGTCCCCTATTGTCAGTAAATTAAGGTTTGGCAAGTTTTTAAATGCTTCAATCGCTAAATCAATGTTCTTGTGCGGGTAAAGCTGGGAAACAATCAGAAAGTATGGCGTCCCGATTTTCCCCAAATCAATCTGATTTGGTTGGAAAATCGAGGACTCTCGATTTCGTAATCCCAATGAATCCATCGGGAACGAAATCGGAGGATATACCACTTTTGCTTCTCTGCCATAGTATTTTTTTATCCT
Organism: uncultured Candidatus Saccharibacteria bacterium; assembly: GCA_964361105.1. Taxonomy (GTDB): domain Bacteria; phylum Patescibacteriota; class Minisyncoccia; order 2-02-FULL-40-12; family 2-02-FULL-40-12; genus CAYHZG01. The sequence continues at coordinate 35,291 of CAYHZG010000003.1, read as the reverse complement.
TTCAGCCACATGTCTAGAGTTTGCTAAAATAATGTCCGGCCTTTGACTAGAGGTGTAGTCCCACAGCCGTAAAAAATGCTGGCCCAGTTTTATTAGCGACAATTTAAATCTTCCCCGTCCCCTTTCTTTAAAATCACTTAAATATTCGTGAGCCCGGTCCCAGATAATCCGGGAAGGACTGTGATAAAAGCAGATGTGGCTGGTTTTTTGCTTTACTAAAACGCCGTGGCTAAACTCATGGCTTGAAGAAATAATCAAATCAAAACCGGATAAATCCAAAGATTCCACTGCCGAAGGCATTAAAATCTTAAACCAGGGGTGCAGTTTTTTGATATTTGGGATTTTTTGGAGAAAAGAAGGAATTATTTTTGCTCGAGGCAGATATTCTGAGGTAAATTTTTGGTCATGAAAAAGAGTGTAGATCGGAGCTTCGGGAAAAATCTTATGTAAAGCAATCAACACTCTCTCGGCTCCGCCAAGCCGAGTCAGCCAGTCGTGGATAAGAGCAATTTTCATCTCCTAGTGATTATATTCCTCTTATAAATGTCTAAGTTATCCAACACTACTCCGGCGCCTTTGGCCACGCAAAGTAATGGTTCTTCGGCCAGATGAGCCGGGACGCCGATTACTCTGGTTACAAAAGTATCAATATTCTTAAGCAGGGCCCCGCCGCCGGTTAAAATAATTCCCTGCTCGATCACGTCGGCACAGAGTTCGGGCGGGGTTTCCTGCAAAACTCTTTTTATAACCTGACTGATTTCTTTGAGCTGGTCATGGATGGCTTCATTGACTTCATTGGAAGTCAAATCAATTGTTTTTGGCAGGCCCGAAATCAAGTCGCGGCCCCTTATTGAAATTTTCTCTTCACCGGAAATCCTAACTGCCGTTCCGATATTCATCTTAATTAACTCCGCCGTTCTCTCGCCGATGGCCAAGTTGTGCTTTTTTTTAACATAATCAATGATGGCCTGGTCAATTTTATTGCCGCCGCATCTTATGCCGGCGCTTACCACCACTCCGCCCAAACTGATTATCGCCACCTCGGTCATGCCGCCGCCGATATTAACCACCATGTGGCCGTAAGAAGAATTAATCGGGATGCCGGCACCGATCGCCGCAAGCACCGGTTCCTTGACCAGATAAACCGTCTTGACCCCGGCATTCATTCCGGCTTCGATTACCGCCCTTCTTTCGGTGGAATTTATGGACACCGGCACCGAAATCAAAACCTCTTTTTTGAAAAAATTGAATCGGCTGAACGCTTTTTTGATAAAATACCTGATCATCGCCTGAGTCACTTTATAGTCGGCAATGACTCCATCCTTCAGGGGCTTGATTACCGAAATCGTATCCGGCGTCCGGCCGACCATTTCTTTGGCTGCGTTCCCGACCGCTAAAATCCGATTATCGAACAAAGAAACAGCGACCACCGAGGGTTCATTAATTCTGATTCCGTTACCCGGAACAAAAACCAGAGTATTGGTTGTGCCTAAGTCAATGCCAATTTTATTCACCCCGTTAGAAGTAGCTGCTTCGCAGTCCGTAATAATCGGTTATGCACGCAGAACTACTATTGTTATATATTTAATACCCCGAGTGTTTCACCCGCTAGGGCTACTTCTAACGGGGTTCAAAGTATTAAAAAAGTATCAAAAAACAGCCGGAAGTCAAATTGACGATTTATTAATAGAAGTATAAAATAAAAACTCTCATGAGTAAACGTACGAAGACCGCAATTTTAATCACTTCGTTTCTGGCTTTTTTTGTTTTGAGTTATTTTATAATTTCATACGCTTACGGCTATCAATTTAATTTCGCTAATTTAAAATGGGTGGAAACCGGCGGTCTTTTTACAAAGGCAAATCTGGATGGCGTTGAGGTTTACATTAACGGCCACCTCAAGGGAAAAACCTCGTTCTTTTCCAATACTTTCATTGAAAAAAATCTTCTGCCCGGGAAATATGACTTAAAATTTTCAAAAGAAGGATTTCCAAAAATCAGCAAAACTATTGAAATTAAATCCGGCGAAGCCAACCAATTGACTCATCTTTACTTGCCGGACCAGGGAGAGATAAATGATTTCATTGAAAGTTCAGAACCAGTAAAAGAAAACCCCAGTTATTTCATAAATAAAAAAGACGGCTTGCTTTATCGAAAAACCGAAGATGAAAAAATAGAAAAAATATCTTCCGAATCGGTGTACATTAAGAACTTTGAATTAAAAGTTTTGGAGAAGGAGATCTACTTGGCCTCAAAAGACCTCAAGGCGCCCGGTGTGTTCTTATTAAGTTCAGATGGCAATTGGGAAAATATTCATTCTTCGTCTGCAAACGATTTAGTCCTGTCGCCGGACAACAAAAAACTGGCCGTTGTCGGCCAAAATGAGATAAGCATCCTCTGGCTTAAAAATGAAAATGAGCCGCCGTATTTTGAAAAAAGCCACAAAGAAGTGATTTTAAAAACCAGTGAAAAAATAGAGCGGGTCTTATGGTTTAAAACAAGCTGGCATCTGATTTATCTGACCGAAAGCGGCAAAACTAATTTCGTGGAAGTAGACCCAAGTGGCGGGAGGAACGACTTAATTATCTGAATTAGAAAAGCCCCGCCAAGCTGGAAGGACAAGGCCTTTCTTTCTTGGTGGCGGGGCCGCTTGGCGGACCTACTTGGCAAAAGTGACCGAAAGGCCAACCATGTCTATTGCTGAAATGCTCGCTCCGGGAATATCCTGATTGACGCCCTGGAGCCAAACCTTGGCCAAATTGCCAAAGACCCTGACCTCATTGTCTGTACCCGGAACACGAATATCGAATAAACGAAAACTAAATCCCCAAGTAATGCCAAAGTGGAGCTGATGCTCCTCTTTGCTGACCTGCTGGCGGACAAGGATAATGCCGGGCGGACCGTAGAGCTGGAGACGGCCTTCCTCAAAAACTACAACATGCATTCCGGCAAGACCCTGAAACATATTTGAGCTTGCGCTCTGAATCCAGTAGCCGTCCAAATGGACCCATTTCATAAAGGAACTCTTGGTCGGCTTCTCTTTCTCGGCGATTTCAGCCAGATGGCGTTTTTGCTCGTCTTCGCGCCGCTCCTGGTCAGTTTTACAGCGCTCGGTCTTGCGCCTTTCTTTCTCGTCCATTTCTGAACAGAGTTTTTGCCTTTGGACTGCTTGACTCGCGGTCGCCGGCCACGAAAAAAACAGCAACACCGTCAAAAAGACTGGAGTAACTAATCGCATCACTCACCTCCCTCCTAAGTGCTGGCTTAATCGTATTTAAAAGAAGAAATGGAGTCAAATAAAAACAGAAAACCCGCCGAAACTGGAGTCATAACTTATAGCAGATGAAGCAACCGAGTTATGACTCCTTATCGTTTTGCCCAATGCGGCATCGTAAATTTTGACATTACCTCTTCGCCCATTGCGGCGCTTTTCGTGCTTTCTTTAGTCCGTATTTCCGTCTTTCTTTGATGCGGGAATCCTGGGTCAGGTAGCCGAATTTTTTGAGTTTCTTGCGGTAGTTGGCGTCAAACAAAACCAAAGCCCGAGCCACGCCTAGTTTTATAGCATCAGCCTGGCCGGAGAGCCCCCCGCCCTTGACCATAACCGAGCCCTTAAACCTGTCCAATGATTTTAACTTTCTAAGAGGCGCTTCAACCGTATTTTGCAAAAATGGATCCTTAAAATACTCTTGATATGATTTCTGATTGACCGAAATCAAGCCCTTGTCTTCCGGGAATTTATCGCTTGCTTTTTTGGTGAAAAGCCGGACTCTGGCAATGGATTCTTTTCTCCGGCCAACTGCCTCAAGATATCTTTCTGGACTTTCTACAGCTTTAACCTCAACTTTTATCTCCCGCCCTTGGCCAGGCTCGCCTTCGACGACTACTTTCTTTTTTGGAGCTGGCTCTTTTGTTTTTTTTGCAGTTTTTTTAACCATCATTTAAATTGTAGATTTTTTATCATTTCCTTTCTCAAACGGTTTTTGGGAAGCATTCCCCAGACCGCTCTCCTTAAAACCTCATTCGGGTTCTTCTCAAAAACATCTTTCATTTTCTTTTCTTTAAGCCCGCCTGGATAACCCGAATAATGATAATACTTTTTTTGCTCCATTTTCCTACCGGTAAATTTCATCTTTCCGGCATTGCTCACCATAACTTTTTCTTTAGAAAGAATATACGGCTGAAAGCTAGGACTTTGCTTCCCTCGCAAAAACTGGGCTATTTTTGAAGCCAAGCGTCCTAATGGTTGGTTTGAAGCATCAATCTCAATCATTATACAAATTCTATCTGGGCCATTCGCGCTCCGTCCGATTCCCGTGGCGCCAGTTTGATGATTCTGGTATAGCCGCCGGGCCTTTCTTTATACAACGGTCCTATTTCATCAAACAGTTTCTTGGTAATTGAGTCAGACAAAAATTTTCTGACCTGACGCCTTTTGGCCAAATCGCCGACTCTGGCTTTGGTAATCAAGGGCTCTATAAAACGCCTCAACTCTTTGGCTTTCGCCTCGGTGGTCTTTATCTTTTTATGCAAGACCAATGCAGAAACCAAGCTATTCATTAAAGCTCTTCTCTGTTCTTTGACTCTTCCAAATTTTTTCCCCTTTTTCCGTTTTCTCATGATTTTTCTAATTTTTAACTACCGACTACTTTTCTGGGTCTTCCTCTTTTCTTTTTTGGTTTGTCTTCGGCTGGCTCTTTTACTTTAACCTCTAAATTTGGACTCTCGCCCATTACCTTAAACTGCTCAATTAAAATTCCAACTGCTTTTTTCATGGCTTCTTCGGGAGTAACGCTGCCGTCGGTTTCAACGTCAATGAAAAGTTTATTAAAATCAGTCCTCTCCCCCACTCTGATATTCTCAACTCGAAAACTGACCCTCCGAACCGGACTAAAAATTGCGTCAATGGCTATTTCCCCGACCGAAAGTTTCTCTTTCTGCCTTTGCTCAACCGGCCCATAACCAATGCCCTTTTCAATTTCTATCTCCATATTAACCTCGGCTTTTTTGTCGCTTAAAGTTAAGATTTTTTGGTCCGGATTTACCACCTCCACACCAGTCGGCAAACTTAAATCGCCGGCCGTGATTTCTTTCTCTCCTTTGGCATTCAAAATGGCTTTGGCCGAATCAACTCCTGAAAGTTTAAACCTTACTTTCTTTAAATTTAAAATTATGTCTACCACATCTTCTAAAACGCCAGGAATGGTCGTGAATTCGTGAGGCACGCCTTCAATCTTGATTTTCACGGCCGCGGCCCCGGGCATTGAAGAAAGTAAAACCCTCCGGAGGGAGTTTCCGATTGTTATCCCATATCCTGTATAGAGCGGGCTAATTTCAAAAACCGTTCTGTTGTTTTCTTTGCTGACAATTTTTGGCTCTCCGACTAAAATTTCCATCCCGTACGAAATAGCTGCTGCGCAGTTATATACATAAGTCTATAATTGCCCATCATGCTATTTAATTAAAATTTTACTTATATCCCGAACCCGACAGGGCTATTTCGTTCGGGATCCATATGGCTTTGCCTACCTCGAATAAAACTCAATTATCGCCTGAACATCTTTATGCTGAACGCCGCTTTCGGCTAAACTTGGCAAATTCTTAACCTTGCCGATAAATGTTTCTTTATCAACCTCAAGCCAGCTAGGAGGCTGGTACTTTTTCAAGTATCGAGGCAGAAAAGAAGAAAAATATTTGTTCTTTAAATTTTGCGGTTTTACTTTTACGACATCGCCAACTCTGACCTTGAAAGAAGGAATGTTGATATGCTTATCGTTGACCAAAAAATGACTGTGGCTAACCAGTTGTCTCGCCGTGTCTCTGGCATCAGAAAATCCTAATCGAAAAACTACATTATCCAGCCGTCTTTCTAAACCTTGGACCAAGGCCTCACCCGAATCACCCCTAGATTTCACCGCTTCATCGGTATATCTTCTGAACTGTCTCTCCAAAATGCGATAAATATTTCTGACTTTTTGCTTGGCGATAAGTTGAAGGCCGTACTCGGAAAATTTTCTGTTTTTTAGGCGACGACCATGGACCCCTGGCGGATAGGGCTTACGAACCATGGCTGCTTTTGGAGAATAAGAACGCTCCCCTTTCAAAAAAAGTTTCTCACCCAGTCGTCTTTCAATTTTTTCTTTTGGACCAGTGTATCTTGCCATGCGAAATTTATTTGCGAGCTCGGCGAGCAACTATAAATTTCAGCACCGAGCACTCAGAAATGTAAATAATTTTCCTTGCTGAGTGCTCGGTTTAGATTTTGTTGCTAATCGCTTCGCTCTTAGACAAAAACTAAACCCTCCTAGGTTTCGGCGGCTTGACCCCGCCATGCGGAATCGGCGTATTATCAATTATTCCTTTAATATCTATGCCGGCCGAAAATAAACCTCGAATGGCCGCCTCCCGACCAGGCCCGACTCCTTTTACGTAAACCTCGGCTTCGGTAAAACCGAATTTTCTTGCTTTTTCAGCGGCGGCTTTTCCAACCAACGTCGCCGCAAAAGGCGTTGATTTTTTCGTGCCTTTAAAACCAAGGTTTCCGGCCGAAGCCCAAGTTATCACATTTCCTTTTTCATCAGTAACGGTAACAATCGTGTTATTAAAACTGGCGTGAATAAAAACATTGCCCCTGATCACTTGTTTTTTGACAGCTTTTTTTGCCTGCCCCGCTACTTTATGTAGCGGGGAAACCTTAACCTCAACCCCTTTTTCAATGGTCAATGTCTCATCACCAGGTTTTACCACAATTCTTTTTTTACCCACTTCTTCGCTCCTTCGGAGCTTCCTCTTTCGTTAAAACTTCAGAGGACAAGTCGAAGTGCTATTCCGACCTGCTCTCCGAAAGTTTACTGAAGGAGAGAGCTTTAGCGAAGGAGAGCTATTCCTTAAGTCGGCGTCGCCGGCGGCCTTCTGCCCGAACCCATTGTCTTTCTAAGGTTCCCCCTTAAAGTTCTTGAATTAGTTTTGGTCCGGCCATGAAGAGGCAGTTTTTTAGAATGTCTCATCCCCCGCCAGGTTCCAGATTCTTTCATGTGTTTTATATTATCCAATACTTCCCTTCTCAAATCGCCCTCCACCTGATAATTTTTTTCTATAACGTTTTGAATTTTGTTAATTTCATCGCTGGTTAAATCCTTAGCCCTTTTGTCTGGATTCACGCCGGTTGTTTTTAAAACTAGCTTACTTAAAGTCGAACCTATTCCATAAATATAGGTTAAGGCAACTTCTATTCGCTTGTTGTCTGGAATATTGACCCCTGAAATTCTAGCCATGCCAATGTTGTCTATGAGCGAAGCGAATAGCTACAACATTGAGTCAGAGCACTTAACTCTGTTAAGTGCTCGATCGAGCACACAATTTTATTGTGTGCTCTGACACCGAGCACATAACGCCTTATGTGCTCGGTAACTTTTTGTTACCAATCGCTTCGCTCTTGGACAAAAACTTACTTCTGTCTCTGCTTATGCTTCGGATTCCTGCAAATGCAATATAGCCGTCCTTTTCTTCGGACAATTTTACAATTCCGGCACATTTTTTTGACTGCTGAACGAATTCTCATTGTGTATAACGAAAGGCCTCTCGGGTATAGTTGTTTCGGAAACGTTCGGCCTCATACATCTTATATAATTATCTTATCTCCTGTTTATCAGAATAAACCCTCACTCCTCGTTCGCCTCGCTATAAAGCATATCTCCTCAAAACGGCTCGGTTCACGAGGTTCCTCAACAACCATACCCTGCGGGCTTTTCGTTATAGAAAATTTTAGGAAAGCTGAATGGGAATGTTTGGTAAGCGGATTCGGAGGCCGTTTTGGCTTGGTCCGAGCAATAGCGAGGCAAAACGGCCGACGACCTCGGAGGGCATCGCTGGAATGCCCGAGAATGAGCGAACCAAATATTCCCATTCAGCAAAGACAAGAATAAATTTTCTATAACCTTTTCACGATCCGGCCTCTCTCCTCATCCGGGCTCAACTCAACTAAAACCCTATCGCCCACCATCACCTTAATATAAAAAAGCCGCATCTTTCCTGAAATATGGGCTAAAACTACTTTGCCGTCTTCCAGCTTGACCCTAAAATAAGCATTGGGGAGGCTTTCTACAACTTGACCGGATTTTGTGTTCTTTTGCTTATTATTCAATATATGGTGCTATGGTGCTTAATGAATATATTATAAGCGGAGTAAAAAAGCAAGGCCTATTCAATTATGATCTCCACTCTGATTTTATCCCTGTTTTTAGGGACTGCCTTGATCCAAAAGGGCGAAAGAAGAACCTGGGCTGATTCAATTTCTTTCAGATTGCCAAGATACTTTTTAACTTCGGGTGCCTTTTTACCTAAAATCTCGGTGATTATCCTTTCCTTATCTACATTTTCAGCGGTCTTGCCCCGAGAAACCAGCTTAAAAGAAAGTTCCATTTTCGCTTTGTCCAGCTTCGGCTCGTTATAATTTATACTCAGTCCGTTTCTAATAATCATGAGACCCTGCGAATTGCTTATGTATTGAGAGATAAAATCCATAACATCGCTTTCTTTGAAAGCTAGTGCTTTTGCTCTTGCCTTTAAACTTACCTTAAATTCTTTGACCAAATCGCCATCCTTGGCTGAGTCAGGCATTTTTTCCGTTTCTATTTCCAGGGCCTCTTCTAAAATTTTAAAATCCTTTAGTAAAGCCAATTCATTTTTTACATCGCTTATCGCTTCCTGCCGAACTTGCTCTTCTGCTTTTTTCAAGTCATCTTTGGTTACGAAACTGGACCGACCCACAAAACCGCCAGAAAAACTACTGAACGACTTGGCGTAAAATGCTTGATATTTCGGGCCCCCTAAAAAACCGGGGATTTTGAATTCGGTCGGTTCAATATTGTATTCTTCGCCAGCCCGGTCAGCGATAACTTTTGCCTTAATCTCGCCTGGCTTAAGTTCGTTGCCAACCTTTACTTTTCCTGGAACCGTGACCGTCTTTAAGATCCTAAAAACCAAACCTTCGGGTGTCTGGAATCTGGTTGTGGCCACTAATACCTGTGGAACCGCGCTAAAGTTATTATAAATAATTATCTCGCCTTCGGCTTTCTGAAAAACTTCTTTATCGCCACTAGCTGTAAATGTCTTTGATACAACTTTTTCAACCTGAATCAATTCGCCGGGTATCATTCCATAGACCTCATCAGGCCTAGTGATACTACTAGAAACCATTACTGGAATATTCACGGAAAAATCTTTTTTGCCGGGAGTTATTTTTATTTTTGCCTGGCTAACTGAAATAAAAGCAATAAAACCAAGTGAAAGCAGGGCCACGGCTAAAAAGATAAAAATAATCTTTTTATTACTGATTCTAGCTCTGACTCTGACGGGATGGGGAATACTCTTAATCTCTTTTTCTTGAGGCGGCTCTTCTGAATACAGAGAAACAATCTCCTCGTCTTTTTTATCGGCCATCTTGGTTTCTTGAAGAATATTAAAGCCAGCTAAGTTAGCATTTTTAATAATCTCGTCGCTGGATGAAATTATAGAAACGTCTTTGCCTAATTTATCAAAGTAATCTTTTAGTTTATTAACCCTGGCCCCACTTTTAAAAACCCGGTTTGATTTTGGAACAATCAAAATCAGGCCGGCTGATTCAGAGGTTCGGACTGCTTCTAAAATGTCTTCAAAGTTATCGCTTGAAGCAATATTAATTATCTTCACCCCGTTAGAAGTAGTAACAGCAACACATAGGAGTGACCAATGTGTCTCTGAAAATACTTTAATTAATAACTGTTTAATTTACTGACCCGTTAGGGCTACTTCTAACGGGGCAAGTAAAACTTTAATAAAAGTTTAAATTACTTCCTAAACTTTTTCTCTTGACTCATTCTTGAAATTTCCTTATGCCTATCTTCTTCCTTTTTAAAACCATTAAAGTCAACTCCCAATCCATTTTCATTGGCAAGCTCGTTCGTAAATTCTACTGGAAAGCCGAAATTCTGGTAAAGACCAAAGGCCTCAGCGCCGGAAATCGATTTTTGCTTGTTTTTTAAAGCAGACTGTTTTATTTTTTCAAATTCCTTAAGTCCTTTGTCAAGAGCGGTTCCAAATTTTTGGAACTCTTCTTTAAATATACCGAGAATTTTTTCTTTATTTTTCTTTAACTCAAGATAATATTCTTTATAAATGTTTATGATTGTTTCCAAAGAACGTTGTAAAAAGTCATCCGGCAAACTCAACTTTTTTGAGTGTCTCATTATTTTTCTGATTAATTTTCTTAAAACATATCCTCGGCCGAAATTTGAAGGACTCACCCCGTCAGAAATTATAAATATGCTTGCCTTTAAGTGGTCGGCGACTATTCTTTCGGATTTAATACTCTTTTCATCATGGTATAAACTTTTCCCGTGTATTTCAGTTATTAATGGCGTAAATAAATCAGTCTCAAAGACGGATTTTTCACCATGCATGACCATGGCCAATCTTTCCAAACCCATTCCGGTATCAACGCCTTTTCTTTGTAAAGAAACTAGGTGCTTTTCTTTATCGCAATAGTATTCATTGAAAACGATATTCCAAACTTCAATTCCGTCAATGTGAATTTCAGTAGTCGGCCCGCATGGTCCTTCTTCTCCAGTCGGCCCCCAAAAATTATCTTCTCTTGAACCAAAAATTATTTTGTCTTCTGGAATTCCCGCTGACTTCCAAATTTCCAGAGATTCTCTGTCTTCAGGAATATTATTTTTGAAATCGCCCTTAAAAATTGAGATTTTTATCCGATCTAATGGAACTTTTAACTCATCAATTATTAAATCGTAGCCCAATTTTATTACCTCTTCTTTAAAGTAAGAACCCTCGGCCTCAGGAAATTTGAATGAAAAATTGCCGAGCATCTCAAAAAAAGTCAGATGACTCTCGTCACCGACTTCGTCAATGTCGGTGGTTCTTATACATTTTTGGATTGATGCCATTTTAGCTCCGAAGGGTGAATCACTGTCCAAATAATATTTTTTAAATTGCTGCATCCCGGCCGTAGTGAAAAGAACTGATGGGTCATCGGGAATTAAAGAAGAAGACGGCACAATTTTATGGCCGTGCTTCTCAAAAAAGTCCAAGAATTTTCTGCGGATTTCCTGGTGATTCAAAGATTAGAAATTATGATATTATTCCACCTCCTAATACTTGACTTCCTTTATAGAAAACGGCTGCCTGACCCGGCGCAACCGGGATATTATTTTCTTTTATTTTTACCGAAGCTCTGCCAGAGCCGTTTTTTATAATCGTGCAATCCAAATCTTTTTGCCTGTATCTAGTCTTAACTTTGCAATCCAAAGGCAGCTTTTTTTTATTCACCCAATTAAAATCGCTTATTTGAAGTTCTGACTTGCTGCTTCCGGCTTTTTCATCAACAAAAATAATATTTTTCTTAATATCTTTATCTACTACATAATAGGGCTTACCAGCGCTTAAATTCAATCCATGCCTCTGGCCAATGGTATAAAACCAGGCACCGTCATGTTCTCCCAAAATTTTACCATCGCTTTTTCTTAAAGCCAAACCTCTTTTTGGCTGAATATGTCTTTTTAAAAACTCTTTGACTTCAAGCGGCCCGACAAAACAAACACCCTGGCTGTCTTTTTTATCCCAATTAGGCAACCTGAATTTCTTGGCCATCTTTCTGACCTCGGTCTTGGTATAATCTCCTATCGGAAATAAGCAGTGTTTCAACTGTCCTTGATTAAGAGTATACAAAAAATACGACTGATCTTTGTTTAAGTCCTTAGCCTTTAGTAATTTGTAATCGAGCCGCACGGGAGTTGTTCGGCGAACGGATTCGGAGGCCGTATTTAGACGGGCATAATGTCCTGTTGCAATATAATCGGCACCAAGTTTCAATGCTTTATCCAAAAATAATCCAAACTTGATGAATTTGTTGCACATCACGTCTGGATTTGGTGTCCTCCCCTGCCTGTATCCTTCAATCATGTATTCGACCACATATTTTTCATATTCTTTTGAAAAATCCCAAGTCAGTAAAGGAATACCCAATTTTGCGGCTACCCTTAAAGCGTCTTCTCTGTCCTCTCTCCACAAACAATCAATGTTAACTGTCTCTGGTTGCCATGGACGCATAAAAACTCCGACTACATTGTAGCCCTGTTTCTTCAAAAGAGCTGCGGCCACCGAAGAATCAACGCCGCCGGACATAGCTACGAAAACTTTATTAACCATTAAAATACTCTGCCATAAAAATTAAAAATCGGCAAACTGCCGAGAAAATAATTCTAAGCTAAATCTATGCTATCTAAAGAAGAAGTCTCTAAAGGCGCCTTTTATATAAGCACCGGTGTTTAGAAGGATTGAGCCGCTTTTTTCAAAGACACAGGTCGAGGTTTGGGAATTCCAGGTGCCGCCTTCTTTAGCGCAGCGAGTGGCCGGATCTTCGTAAGTAGGAGAGACCGTGGGTGATGGCGAATAAGTTGGATATGGAGATGGGCTTTCCGTATACGTTGGTGTAGGAGAAGGACTGTAGCCGGGTAAAGGAGAATCTTCTAAAACACATTGGTAGTAAGTGCCGCATTCCGGCGAACTGAAAGACACTTCTTTTCGGTGGCCAGGAGGGCACGAATCAACTGTCGGCATCATCGGACAGATATGTGGCGTTATCCCACCCGGCGGCGGCGTTCCTCCAAAACCGGGTGGTTGCTGACCGCTTGAAGTCCTAAATCTCTCACATTCTTCCTTATGCGCCGGGTCTTCACAATACCTTCGGCATTGATCAGCCCCAACACACCCGCCCGGCCCTAAAAACTCACCCGGTGGATGAAAACCCTCCGACGGTCTAAACTCGCCGCCCCTTCTTTCATGTTTTCTCTCAATTTCTTCTCTTCTTTGCCTAAATTCTTCCATCATTCTTATCTGCTCTTCTGAAACAAAACCGTGTTTTTTTGCCCACTCAAAACATATTTCCTGATTAGCCGGATTAGAACAAAAGGCCTCGCACTCTCTTGGTCCTCTACAGCCGCCTGGACCGCCTTCTCTCAAAGCTCTTATCCCCCGCCTTGCCCTTTCCACTTCTTCCGGTTTTATAAATTCGTGTCTCTGGGCAAACTCAATACAAACCTCAAAATTATCGGGATTTTCGCAAAACTCCCGACATTGTCTTTCGCCTCGACATCCCCCGGGACCGCCTTCCTCTATAATCCTTTTGATTTTCCTTGCGGCTTCCTGGTTATTAAATAAACCGTGCCTTTCGGCAAAGGTAAAGCAGGCCTCTTGATTTTGCGGTTCTTCACAAAATTCCTCGCACTCCTCAAAAGTCCGACATCCACCCGGACCGCCTTGGGTCTCTAAAATTTGGGCTGCCCTATCTTCATCAAAATCTGGGTCAATTTCTACTTCAAATTCTTCTCTGGCTCCTTCGGCTTGCCTTCTAAACTCTTTAATCCTTTCGGCTTCGCTAGCAGTTAAAAACCCTTGCTGAACGGCAAAATCCAAACAAACATCCTGATTTTCTGGCTGGCGACAAAATCTCTCGCATTCCTCATGGCTCCGGCATCCGCCCGGACCAGAAAATTCTCTGCCTACTTTTGACAACCTCTCGGCTCTGTCTGCCTCTTCAGAAGAAATTAAACCGTTTTGGTGAGCCCAATTAAGGCAGGTCTCAACATTATTGGGATTGTCGCAAAAAGTCCGGCAACTTGCTTCATCTCGACATCCGCCCGGACCGCCTTGGGTTTGCACAATTTGAATAATTCTTTCTTTATCTATTTCCTGAGCCAAGACAAAACTAAATAAAACAAAAACAGCGACAAGGCCGCTGAAAAATAAAATATGGAAAGTTGTGAAGCTTTGCTTCATTATCTAAATGGGTTGAGTCTCACTCCTTCAAAGGGATTCTGATAACCAGTATCTACACCTGGGGTCGGAGTTGAAATTTGAAGAACCTGACTTCCTTGTTTCTTTCCTATACTAAAACCCAAAAAGTATCCAGCAACTAAAGCAACTACGACAATTGCAATCACGGTAATCAGGTTCATAAAACCATCCCTTACCATTACCAAAATTATAATTATAAGCGAGGGAGAAGTGAATAGTTATTTATTCACTTCAACCAAGCGAAATAATTATATAGATTCATATCTATATATATTTTATTCAAAAAGGGACAAAATAAAACTGTTGATAACTCCGCTACTTATTTGGGGCAAATCTTTTTCTATCTCTGCTGCTTTTTGCAAAACCAGATTTGAGTAATACCGGCAGACACTCTTACGGCAATTGGCCTTTCCGCTCAAATAAATATTGGCGGCTCTTATCTCGGCCGCTCGGGTTTGATTAGTGGCTCCGGCATTGGAAAGATATATCGCCGCCGCCATAAAAGCATCTTCAATACTCCAAGGGTTAGGCAAACCATGCCCAGTCAAACGAGCCACGTCGGATTCATATAAAAGCCAGGTTGAAGGAATAAACTGGGCTGGGCCAAGCGCTCCGCCGCAGCCGTAACTAGGCGCCCTTGAAACTTTTACCGAATTGGCATCCAAGCCAAGCTTTCCGATTATCGCAAAAAACGCGTTCTTTTCGGTTTCGGCCCTGGTTGGCTTGCCAAGCCGCAAATAACAATTATACATATCATCCAGCCAATTGCCGGTACCAACATTTCTTCCAATGCCCGATTCAACATCTAAAATTGCCAAAAGGAATGAAGGCCTGATGCCGACTCGGGTGGCGGCTAATTGCCCGTACTTTATGGCCTCTTCAAGAGTAATCCCCTGCTCAAGTAAAAACCTTACCTGGCCTCTTAGCCGCTCTATGTCCTGGTTTGTTTTTTTGACCAGTTCCTGAAACTTTTTCTCTTCACCCTTGGTCACTTTTAAAATGTCGTTTTTCTCTTTTTTCTTTGAGTCAACCTCTTTTTTCTGGATTTGTTGAATGTTTCTCAGGCCGATTTGTTCGGTTTTTCTTTGTTCCAGTTCGTCCTGCTTTTGTTCAAGTTCCACTCTTAACTGTTTTAATTCTTTGATCGTGACTTGAGCTTTTTCTTGGGAAGCTCGGATACTTTCAAGATTGCCGAAAAAGTCAGAAAGGTCACGATTTTTCAGTAAAATTTCAAGAAGGGTTTCCTGGTCGCTCTGATGGACTAACTTTATGAATTGAGCCAAGCTCTGTTTGATTCTCTCGATTCTGGAAAGGGTTTCGTCTATATTTTTTATGGTCTCGTCAATTTCAAAGCCGGTTTGTTGAATAGCCAAGTCCAAGGCCTTTATTTCCAGCTTAAGTTTCTTGATTTCGGTATCAAAAATAAAAATCTCGCCCTCCAAAGTTCGAGCTTCACTCTGTTTTTCAGTAATTTGTTTTTGATACTCTTCTTTCTGCCTTTCCAGTTCTTGAATTTGCCTTTCTCTTTCTGAAATATCCTGTTGAACGTCGGCCCTTGAAAAATTAAAAGTAAAAAAAGAAAAAGTCCCGATTAGTACAAAAACTAAAAGTTTTTGTTTACTAATCGAGGATCCTCGATTTTGTAGCCACCGCAAAGCGGTGGACAAAATCGGGAAAAAAATCAAAGGAATAAAAAACAATGATTTTTTATTCATCGGATTCAAAAATTATTGAACAATTATTGTGCCTTTAAGAGACGGGGCTAAATGATCATGATACGGCCAGGTTCCTTTAAAAGTAAAGGTAAAAGAAAAAATCTCGCCCTTTGCCAAACCATGGCAGGCGTCAAAGGCACTCGAAATACAGCCGCCTTTCTCCGGATACAAATCGTGAGTCGGATGGATGCCCGAGGCCGGCCAACGAGCTAGATTGCTTTGATTTACAAACTTCACCGTCTCGCCAATATTTATTGTGATATTACTTGGCACAAAACCGCTATCAGTCATATTAATGGTAGTGATCTTGGGACTAATAGTTGCTTTAGGGGTTGGAGTTGAAATCGATGTTGGTGTTGGACAAGGAGCAAATTCACAGTTCGGTCCTGTTCTGCCAACAGTAGAACCATCAGGACATAGCTTAACTTCCCGCGTACAAACAACGGGTACTGTTGGAGTCAAGGTTGGCTGCGGAAAACTTACTTCTTCTTTTCTTTTACCTGAAAACCAAATAATTCCTGCAAAAACAGCCAGTAAAATTACAACAAGTAAAAATGTTTTCATATTATTCAAAGAACAACGCATAAACCGCGCCTAGAGCAAACAGAATCATTATTCCATTTAGTACCAAATTCGGCAAGTTTAAAGAATACTCTGGCTCCCGGCTGCCGGATTTTTTAGCTGCCTTATACATAAAAATCAAAATAATCCCCTCAATACCAATAGCCACCGAGCCGGCCAAAGAAATCACCTCAATAAAATTCCTGATCCCAAACCAAAATAAGATAAAGGGCAAGAAAACCGTCAAGGCCCAGGCGTTAAAACGCTTAAAACCATAATCAAGCCGAAAGGTCTCAATCAAAGCCACTGACAAAGCCATAAACGAAGTAGTAATGGCTAAAAGCCCGAAAAGCGAAACCAAAGAAATAATTCTATAATCAAAAAACTCGCGCAGGCCGCTAACCACATCTGGTGAGGTCGTATCCCCGGAAATACCAACTATTGACAGCGTAAAAACTAGATAAAGAACTACTGGCACCAAGCTGCCCCACAAAATCGCTTTTTTCAAGACCCCAGTTTTATTTTTGATTAACTCCCTTTGAATCGGAATAGCCGAAAAACCGGCATAAGCAAAAAGCAAGATGCCGTAAGGCAAGAACCAGAATTCTTGATTAAACAACGTGGCCAGGTTTTGAAGCTCAATTTTCGGAACTCCAAATCCAAAAATTAAAAATACAATCAAGGTGAAAAAGAGAACCATGAAAAACTCAAACTGGACTACAGTTTTAAGTCCGGCTAAAACCACCAAGGCCGCAAAGGCAAAAAACCAGATGCTAAAAACAAATGGTTCGCCGTAAAACTGGGAAATAAAAAGATTGAATAAAAAATTGCCGCTCAAAATTATATAGGCGAGTAAGGCGGCGTAAATACCCAAAAACCAGGCAAAAGAAGCTAAGATTCTAAAACCCTTATTCAAATAAATCCTGGCATAGCCGGTAAATTGGTGGACCTCTTTTGTCCTTAAGACAATTTCACCGAAAATCAGATTAACTGCCAAACTCAATAAACCGACGAAAACTAAAAACAAAAAACCGGTCAAAAATCCGGCTTTGGCAAAGGAAAAAGGAATTCCGAAAATCCCGACCCCGACGATTGTTCCGATTAAAATAGAGGCCGAGTAAAGAAAGTTCTTATTAGAAAGCAATGATAAAAATGACGGCTAACCAAATGAAAGCGACCAAAATAATGCTTCTCCCTTCTTTGACCAATTGCGGCCTTCTTAAAAAATAAAGTCCCAGAATTATGCCGACAATGGGCGCCAGAATCGCGGAAACAAGGCCAATAGTCAAAAGTGACTTGGCTGAGGGAAAAACTATGTATTCATTATTCGGGGGATTCATCCAGTTAGAAGTCGCTGCTTCGTCCCGTTAGAAGCAGAGGCACGCTGCGGGCCCTCGCGGCTTCTAACGGGACTGCGCAGTCTGCATTGTTAGTTTTATGCGCAGAGCTACTTTTCTTATTCATTTGATGTTTTATTCGTTTAACCCGTTAGGGCGACTTCTAACGGGATTCATGAGATGCGCGGAATTTGAGCGATTAAGCTTCGCGGTTGGATAACCTCACCTTTTGGCGCCTTGGGCCACTTTAAAGCCGCCTTCAGAACATCACCCATATGCTCGACAAAAATGAATTTCATTTCTTTATTTATTTCTTTGGGTATGTCGTCTAAGTCCTTTTCATTGTCTTTGGGCAAAATCACATTTTTAATGCCGGCTCGGTGAGCCGCCAAAACTTTTTCTTTAATCCCGCCGATTTCCAAAACCTTGCCGCGCAATGTTACCTCGCCGGTCATGGCCACGTCTTTTCTAACTTTGGCTCCGGTAAAAAGCGAAATCAAAGCCGTAGAAATGGTTATCCCGGCTGATGGGCCGTCTTTGGGAATCGCGCCCGAAGGAACATGAATATGAATATCGTAGCTATAAAAATCTTTCAGAATGTCGCTGGCTTTTGAGGCATAGGCTCTCGAAAAGGACAAAGCTGCCTTGGCCGATTCTCTCATGACATTGCCCAAGTGACCGGTCAGTTCCAGTTTTCCCTTGCCCGGCATCTTAGTCACCTCAACCGACAAAACTTCTCCTCCAACTGAGGTCCAGGCCAGGCCCGTGGCCACGCCAACTTCATCTCTTTTTTCGGCGAGCTGAGAAATATATCTTTCTGGACCTAAAAATTTTCTTAATGAGGAAATATCAACCGAAATTTTTCCGGCCCTTTTGCCTGATTCAACTAAATTCCGGACATTCTTCCTGGCCACCTTGGCTAATTGCCTTTCAAGATCCCTCACTCCGGCCTCGCGGGTATAACGTCTGACCACTTCTTTGGTTGCTTCATCATTAAAACTGACCATTTTTTCAACACCATGCTCTTTTAAAAGCTTAGGAATCAAAAATCCTTTGGCAATATGGAATTTTTCATGCTCGGTGTAACCCGGAAACTCAATTATTTCCAAACGGTCGCGCAGGGCCGGCGGAACGGTATCTAAGATATTGGCCGTGGTGATGAAGAAAACATTGGATAAGTCAAAGGGTGTCTCAAGGTAGTGGTCAGAGAATGAATTGTTTTGCTGAGGATCCAAGGCCTCAAGCAAAGCGGCTGACGGGTCGCCCCGGAAGTCATAGCCGATTTTATCAATCTCATCCAGCATAAAAACCGGATTATTGACCTTGACGCTATGAATCCCTTGAATAATCCGGCCGGGCAAAGCACCAACATAAGTTCGGCGGTGGCCCCTTATCTCGGCTTCATCCCTGATGCCGCCAAGAGAAATTCTTAAAAACTTCCGGCCGAGAGCCCTTGCGATTGACTGGCCGATTGAGGTTTTGCCGGTTCCGGGCGGCCCCATAAAACAAAGAATTGGGCCTTTAATCTTACCAACTTGTTTTTGGACGGCCAGATACTCCAGAATTCTTTCCTTAGCTTTTTCAAGGCCAAAATGGTCCTCCTCCAAAATTTTGGCTGCCTTTTTAATGTCTATCTTGTTTTTGGTCGAATTAGACCAAGGCAGTTCAACCAGCCAATCAAGATAAGTCCTGATATAGGCGACTTCTGGGCTGAATGAAGGCATTTTTTCCATCCGTTCAAGTTCTTTGGTTGCTTTGGCCTCGACTTCTTTGGGCATTTTGGCATCTTTTATTTTTTTGCGAAGCATTTCAAACTCGGTTTTTTCTCCAGCCAAGCCCAATTCCTTTTCAATACTCCGAAGCTGTTCCCGCAGATAAACCTCCTTTTGCATCTTACCAAGCTGCTTTCTGGTTTCCTTGGCCAACTTTTTCTCGGTTTCCAAAATTTCCAATTCTTTAACCAAATGTTTATTAATTTCTCTAAGCACCTCTCTGATATCGGTTGTTTCCAAAATTCTTTGCTGGTCAACAACATTGAAGCCCAAGTGATAAACAATCAGCGATAAAACCTGCTCCGGGTCTTTGATGCTTTTAATTAAATTAAAAAAGGTCGGCGGGAGCGGCCTAACCACTTCTGAAACCTTGTCAAAATTCTCCAAAACCGATCTAACCAAGGCCTCAACTTCAAGATTATCTCCTTTCTGAATATCAAGCGGTTCAATTTTGGCCGCTAGATACGGCTCGGTTTTCGGAAAATTCAAAATTCTGACTCTTTTAAGACCTTCGACTTCAATTCTGGCGGTGCCGCCATTGGCCTTTAAAACCAGATTAATCCGGCCCAGGGTTCCGACCGAATAAAGATTTTCCGGACTGACCTCTTCTGATAGATTTTTCTGAGCGACAAAGATAACCAGCTTATCTTCAATCATGGCTTTGCCCAAAGCGGCCATGGTTTTAGGCCGGCCAATGATTATATTTGGAACGATTAAGGTCGGAAATAAAACTACCTCCTTTAAAGCAATTACCGGGAGTTCGTCTTTAACGGTAAAATTATTGATCTTGAATTCGCTCATTTTTTATTGAAATAAAATTTTTTATTTTAGATAGACTTCGTCCCCTTCTTTTACCTTCTGCTTCGTCTTAATCCCAATCACGTCACCTTTTTTGGCGCTTTGAACCTCTTTATGCTCAATCTGCAAAGAATCAACCATTTGTTCAAAATCAGTCGCTTTGCCTTTAATATGGACTGCGTCCCCTACTTTCAAAGCACCAGATAACTCAATAATTCCGACTCCGATAGCATTATAATAGTGGGTTATTTTTCCGACAAGTTTTTCTTCAGCCATCCCGTTAGAAGTTTTACAGATCATCCACCGCCTTAAACCAGTGGCAAAGATTATAAAACTTTATAATAAGATAATTCATGTTTACTCCCGTTAGGGTTAACTTCTAACGGGATCGACCACTATTCTCCGATTGGCGGAGAAATTTTTAATTCTTTTTGGTCTTTTTCAATTAATTTAACCAGCTCTGAAATCAACTCTTTTGGGTTTTCATTAAAAATAACTTTTCCGGCACCATGCCGATGGGGATCCTCAATTTCGGTTAAAAGTCCGGCAATCTCTTCGGCGGTGCCGCCGGTTCCAGTTAAAACGCCGATCGGCTTATTGTCTTCCAAGGCAATCGTAAATTCGTTCAAAGTTCCAAAGCCACCGCATATAATAATAACGGCATCGGCTGACTTTGTCAATAACAAATTACGGCCCGAGTAATCAAATCCAGTGAAAATTATGGTGTCATAGTAATCAGTTGGCAGTTTATAGGTTTTAACGTGATGCTGATAAGAGGCGGCCGGGCTCATGCCAATCACAACTCCGCCTTCGTCTTTGGCTCCTTTGGCCGCAAAATCAGGGATGCCATTGGTGGCGCCGGTAACCAATATCCCGCCCTGACGAACCACCTCCCGGCCCACTTCTTCGGCTTTAGTCGGGGCGTCTATCTCGCACATGCCCGTATCGGCTGCTCCGGAAACGGCAAATTTATATCTCATTATTTAAATTATAATTGCGAGTGAGGGAAAAGTAAACTGCAGAAATCCTCTCGGGTATAGCCATTTCAGAACCGTTCGCGAAACCCATGAGACAACACCGATTTCTGAACCTGAGGGTGTCTTGTGAAATGGCCGCCATCTTTACGCAGTCCCCATGCGAGTCTCCACAGAGACGAACTGGGATGGCGTAAGCCAAATTGCCGAAAGGACAAAATTGGTGGAGGAGCCGATTTTGTCGGCAATTCAAGTAAAGTGGCGTGCCATTTCCAAGAATTGTCTCAAGAGAAGAAATTGGTGTTGTCGATACAGGGTTTCGGCCGAGAGAGGCTTTTCGCGAATTGGATACTCCCACGCTGCGAACTAAACTACAAAACAATTGAAACCAAATATCCGATTATTGACATCGCCGCAATCGGCGGCAGAGCGGCCATTGGCCGTCTCGTTTTCTGGGTTATAAAAAGATAAAAAGTCAAAAAGAGGCCGAACATTGAAAAAAGCATTACAACGAGCCCCCGGGATAGGCCGTAAAAGCCAATAACCGAAGCAACTAGAATCAAAGGCATCACAACATCGCCAGAGCCCAAAATCATAAAACGGCCGCCGGGCTGGACATTCTCAAGACTTCCAAACCAATCCTTTATCGTTTGAGGCAAAACAATCCCGGAAATTGCCCTGGCTTTAATCATCTCCTCGGCTATCTTTACCATATGCCCGGTTTTATAAACGGCAATAATGTCGTAGAAGGACAAAATCAATAAAAGAAAAACAACCGAAATTGGAGTAAGGGATAGACCAAGGACCGCCCCAATCCCGGCTAAAGCCAAAATCATTCCGATATTATGGAGTAAAATTATTTTTGCTTTCAAGACCAAAACGGCGAGTCCGATGGCAATAATGGTCGAGACAATCACTTCGCCAAAAAACAGAGAAAAAACCGTCTGACTGCCGATAAATACCACCAGCCCTAAAACCAACCTGAAAAATATCTTTGACTTATGAGAAAACCGGCTTAAAAAATAAATAAAAGCGACAAATAAAATCAGGAATATAATTATTTCGCCAGCCGTAAAATCGATAGTAATATTCTGCCCCTGAATCAAAGTCCGGCTTTTCAAAGCCACGAAAATTCCAATCAGCTGAGCCAGGGCAAAAAGTATGAGTTCCTGAATAAAAAGAAAGATCATTTAACTATTATAGTCCCCTTTTGCTCAATTTTTCTTTCATTGTGGTAATCAAAAATACCCCGAGTAGTAAAAGTAAAGGTAAAAACGCTCTGGGTCGGAATATCAGAAATGCTGTCAAAGCCCGGAAGAGCGTCATGGGTGGGATGCGGATCAGAAACAACCCTTATCGGCAAAAGGCCATCATTAACGAATCTGACCGTGTCGCCGATGTTAATTTGTAAATTGGTCGGGCTGAAAACCCCGCTGGTGTAATAAACCGTATAGACCCGGCCGTTATTATTTTTTGGTTCGTTTAAACTGGCCTCCTGATTTTTCGGCAAGTCCTTATTAAAAAAGAAAACTGCTCCGGCAAAAAGAACCAAGAAAAATATTATTAAAAACCAAAAAAGTTGTTGATTTTTTTCGTGGTCCATTAAATTTAAAATATAATTATTATTGACTAGATGTCAAAAACCAATTGGCTCTCCCATTTCCCCGGTTCACTTTCTTTCACGTCGACTTCGTGATAAGTCACGGCCTTTATATTTTTACTGAAATCATCAACTTTAACGCCATAAATTCGGCCGCCGATTTTAAGTTCTGAGAATTTGTTAAACTTGACATCAAAAAAAACGGCGTTCTGATTGTCAGAACGGGACAATATCTCACTTAAAAAATCAACCAAGAGAGTGTTATAATCCATTGACTCAATTAAAAAATCCTCGCTTATTCGCCTTCCCCTCAGCCGACCGATTAATGCCCCGACCGCCGATTGTTCAACAATTTCCGGTTTTTGGGCATAACCCATCGCGTAAACGGCATTTTTAAAAAGCTCTTTGGCCGAAGAACCAAAAATCTTAAACCCCAAATCAGCCGCCCGCTCTAAAATCTCAAATCTTTTTTGTTTTTCTTTTTTTATATACTTAGGCAATAGCAATTTAGGTTTCATTTTTTTATCTCTTCTAAAACTTCTAAAACTACATCCTTTTCAGACCATGGAATTTTTTTACCTTGGGCTACGGCCATCGATATTTCCGAACCCTTTCCGGTTATCACCACTATATCGCTTTTTCCGGCTAAAGTTAAGGCCTTCTTAATTGCCATCTTTCTATCCATAATTTTTTCAACCTTCTTTTTGTTTTTTATTCCCGAATTCACCTCATCAACAATTTTTTCTGGTGATTCATCATAAGGATCTTCATTGGTAAGAATTATCCGGTCGCAATAATCTTCAGCCAGTTGACCGAAAATTGGTCTCTTCCATTTATCTCTTCCTCCCCCGGCGGCCCCCAAGACACAAATCAATCTTTGCTTTAGCCCCTGGTCTTTAGACATTAGACCCTTTAACGTTTTATACACGGCCTCCAGGGATCCTGGCGTATGAGCATAATCAATCACAATTTTAAAATCTTGTCCCCTATCGATAAACTCAAACCGACCAGGAATGTTTTTTATTTTATCCAGTGCTTTCTGAATTATTCCCGGACTAACACCATAATTTTTCACTGTTTCGGCCGCGGCTAAAATATTTAGTTTGTTAAACTCGCCTTGAAGATTACTTCTAAAATTATAATTTCGTAAACTGTAGAAAATTTTCTTTTGAGCCGGGAATTTGGAAAATAAATCAATATAAGGCGAATCGGCATTAAGAATGTGGGTATTTTTGGTTATTTTAAAAAGTTGCTGCTTGGCCTTAAAATAATTTTCAAACGACTTGTGAGCTTCAATATGCTCTTTTTCAAGATTGGTAAAAACCGCGGTATCAAACTTTATGCCCCAGTGTCTTTTCTGTTTAATTCCTTCTGAAGTAACTTCCAAAATCGCAAACTGACAACCGGCTCTGACCGCTTCGGCTAAAAATTTCTGAATTTTCCACCGACCCAGCATTGTCATTTTCAAATTGTTCGGCCATTCCAATAATACTCGGAGGGGGCTCCGCCCCCTTCCGACGGTCGCTTCGCTCCCTGCCTCCCCCACAATCCTAAAACCAAGAGAACCTATAGAAGCTACACCATATCCGGCTTCCTCTAAGAATCTGCTTATCAAATAAACCGTAGTTGATTTGCCTTTGCTTCCGGTCACGCCGATTACTTTTAATTTTTTTGACGGCCAGCCGTAGATAACCGCCCCGGACAAAGCCAAAAGACCATGATACCAGGGCTGAAAAAATTCAAAAACCGACCGAGGGATTATTTTTCTTCCTAAATCTAAGGTCCTGGCTAATAAACCTAACTCTTTGAACATTTGCTATCAAGTTAGAACAAAAAAAGGCCGTAATCAATCTCGTGCCTTTTATCTCCTCTTTTCTAAATTTCCCGATTCTGCTTTGCAGAATCGAGGATCCTCGATTTTCATAAATGAAAATCGGGACTATATTCTACTGTTGTTGCGGATTGCCAATGTTAATTGGCGCAACTTCAACAATTTTGTTTAAATTTGCACTGTAAAGAATCGCTTTTCTGGCATTAGTATAAATCAGTACCTTATCTCCGGTCTGGGCCTTGGCGAAAAATGGCTGGCTTCTCAATATTTCCGGGTCGGTGACCGTGGCAACGGTCGGCGTCTCTCCTTCCGGTAAAACAATAAGTTTAGAAATGTCAGACAGTAATTTCTGCGTTTCTGCCTGGGCCGCTTTTTGCGGATTCTTTCTCAAGGCCCGAGCCTCATTCCAGAAATAGAAAGAGAATCCGGCGGCCACCAAAACTACTCCTATTAAAACATAAGGAACCAGTTTTGTTGTCCTTTCTTTAATTGCCTGTCCGAGCGCACCTTTCAAGTCCTCCGGTTGCTTCAGTTTTTTCTTCGGCGAAGCCGGTTTTGGCTCAAATTGATTTATTTCAAAATCTTCATTCATAATCCAATTATCATCTAAGCATAATCTGCAAATCTGTAAAAGTCAAAACTGTGGATAAATTCCTACTTCACTTTAACACCGCCTTTGATTTTAACGCCGCCCTTAAATTTTGCGCTCGGTGCAGTTCTGATTTCTTTTTCATCCATTCCTAATCTTACAAAAGCAGTCGGCTGGTATTGATTATTATATTCAGTCTTAATCCAGCCATCAGAGCGAATAGAGTTAGAAACTCTAACTTCATCAATAAAATCATAAAAAGGACGATCACCGCCATCCCTATTGCCAATATTGAGGGTCTCTGTTTCAGAGAGAAGCGTTCCAGCTGGAGCCGATGTTTCTGTTATAGTCTGCGAAACGCCATTTACATAGATTATCGGATCATTGGCCGTTGACCCATAGTCATAAGTTACAGCCACATAATACCAAGTGTTTGTAGAAAGACCGACTGTAGTTTGCCAAATGCCAGCTGTTGTACTCCAGCGACGTGGCTCAAAAGCTACAGGCGCACCATTCATATAAAACAGGAATGCTCCATTATTATTTACATTACGCTTATCTATAATGCGGGGTGGCGTAGCGCCAGGAAAAGATGCCCCATTAATCCAAGCAGAGAGCGTCATTGTAGTCAGATCATTTATGGAGGCATTCTGAGTGACTGAAATTTTATCATTACTTCCGTCAAAATCTTGCGCGCCGCCTATCTTGCCGGTTACCGGATTTGGTTCAGTGGCAGAAAGCTTTGTTCCGTTATTTGCGTTAGAGGTTGAGTCTTTGTTGGTAGTGCCTGTATTTTCGTTTAAATGCCACACCCCTTGCCAGTTATTAACCGTGGCCCAGACTCCCGTCTTATTCTGATTGGTCGCTCCAGTAGAAGGTCCTCCGTAATATATATATATTTCCGTATCAGAAGTAGCATTAAGGGTGGGTACTTCTATCCAAGCTATGAGTTGGCCTGATGAGGAAGCATATTTTTCTATTTCATGGTCAAGCTTGGTTGTGCCGTCGGATGAGGTAAATACAAAATCCCCTCCTCCTCCAGTAACGCCAGCTGAAGCTGAAGCAACTCTGCCGCCAAAGGAAGTATGCTTAAAATCACCATTGGTTTCAGAAAAAAGAAGAGGGAAATTAGACAAATTACCGGCAGAATCCGGAACCATACCCCCACTTATGGTTATTTTTCTTCTGTATGTCCATTGGGAACTGTACCAAGGATCTAATAATCCATAGCCTCCGTTTTCACCCAGGGTTTCAATCCAAAACTCGCCTTCACTGCCAGGAGGATAAGATATTTTTGCTTTAAAATAGGCGGTTTGTTTAGAAGCTAATTTAAATTGGGTACCGGCTGAAACATCAAAGGTATCGGGTATTTCTTTTTTCTTTTCTAAGGCTTTCGCTAGTTTGAAGACGTTTATGCTGATGTTGTTGTAGATAAGTTTATGCTTAGACCAATTGTTATCTGATCTTTGTTCAAGAAGCCGGACCCCTGGTTTGGTAATCCCGCTGGGATCATCTTCTGATCTCTTGAAGTTCTGGTCAAAGTGGAATAATAAGATACCGTCTTCTTCTATGTCAGAGAGGTTGGTGACGCTGAAATAGACATCAGAGCCGGCAAAGCTTGTGTATATATCCTTGTCACTTTTGATGATGAGACTTTCGTTATTATTATCATCGGTGTGAGGGAATTCGATGGTCTGATTATTGTCTAAAATGAGGGGGATTACCTTAAAATCAGCATCTTGGTTGGCGAAATTATCGAATAGGGAGGCTTGATTATTAGAGTTTTCGGACATGCCGAGTTTTTGGAAGACAAAATAGCCGAAGATGGTGAGGGGAATAAGAATAGTAAAAGTGATAAGCTTTCTCATCTTTTGTAGGGCTTCCACGTAAGTCCTATTAGGGCCATAACTTCAATTTTAATTATACAAATAAACACCCGGCATTAAAATGCCGGGTGTTTACAATTTAGATTTGATTTATTTACTGGCCAGAACGGTCCTTACCAAGTTTATTTTTCACAATTATGGATGGTAAGTAATGCTTTTTGTGCTTCTTCTTCAGTTTGCCTTGAATAATACTTCCAGTATGCATCCTCACATTCTTTCAGATCTAAATTCGGATTATCAGTGTTAATTTTTTTCTGGGCTCCGGTAGCCAGTAATTTAACCCAGCCATAATGATAGCCGCCCGGTTGTCTTAAGGATGGATCGTCAGTTGCCACGGGTTTTGCTTTATAATTTTCTTGGCCCACGACACCTTCAACTTCGCTCCACAACAAATCAAACAAATTAAGAACTACTATAACTACTAAGAGAATCAATACTATAACAAACTTTCTATTTTCGTTTAACATAGTTGTGTAATTTTACTACTCGACTTTAAGAACATAGAAGTCGATCTGGCCCTGAGTTAAGGTCGCTAGACTCTCGTCACCACAGACAGTCAATACTACATCAGTAGTAAGGCCTTCGCTAAAAAATGAATACTGGGCAGCGTTGCCGAATCTGGTTTCAAGATTAGGTATGTTTATAACATCATTCAGTTGCGGCGGCATAGCGATATCTAAACCGGTAAGATCTACCCCGGCCCGCTCCGGTCTGATTGAGTTTACATAAACATTAGAATTGGGATTAGGCACTCTAAACCGGGTAGTTAAATTACTAACAAAACTAACGATCTGATCCTGTAAGCCCATTGTATAGAGGGTTATCTTTTTGCAAAAACCGACACCACCACCAGGAAAAGGAATACTGGTGCCATTTATAACATCCGTAAAAGTAACGCGATACCTATCAGCCCTGACAGTGGATTTAATAACACTAGAGGTAATTGCGTTTACATAGTTTACCAATAATATAACGGACAGCAACACGATAATTAGGTATAGGTTAGATGATTTTTTAAACATTTTAAGTTTAATTTAGAGTTTATTTTTATTTTATTTCGACCTTTACTATTATATATCTATATCTCTATATCTTAGATGAATCTATACCACGCGTGTGGATAAGTTAATTATATCCATGATAATCAGGCCTTTTTAGCCAGAATGAAAATATTAAGCATTAGCTCCCAATAATGAGATCTGATCACCCGAAAGCCGCTATTGCCGATAATTCTTTCCCAGTGATCTTTCGTATAGTAATGCTTATGGTCTCTATACGCTTCCGGATCAATCAGTTTCAGTTTTAAGCTTAAGAACTCTCCGATAGGCTTATTATATCGGGAGGGTATCGTAACAATGAGTAGGCCGTTCTTTTTAAGGATTCTGTTTACGTCTGGAATTATCTTTTCCGGGTATTCAAGATGCTCCAAAAAAGCAAGAGCAGTTACGATATCAATGCTTTTATCGGGCAAGTTGATTGTTCCGTTTATATGCTCCTTTTTAAAAAGAAGGTTCTTTTGACAACCCGGCTCTATGTTTTTATCAATGCCAATGCCGTATTTAATATGGTGGCTGACGTCCAATAACAGTTTTGGATAAGCTCCACAGCCCATATCACATAAAGTGACATCTTTAAAAATAAAGGGTTTAACTTTCCGAATTCTTAGATATCGAAGTAGTTCATCAAGCATAAATATAATATTTTATTCTAAATCAATTAGGCCATCCAGAACTTTAATCTTTTGATCGTAACTTATATCAAGGGGCCAGTCGATATAGCTTATGGCCTTATTATAGTCCCCTAACTTATAGTGATTTAGGGCCAAAATCAATTTAGCCGATTTGCGATTTGTATTTTCTGTTAAATACTTGACAATAACTTCATTGCTTTTCTGATACAACTCTTTTTTTGTAAGAGCGCGGGCATATAGTTCAACGTTTTTTTCTGTTCTGAGGTCGTTATTGCTGACTAATTTATCCAGCAACTTAATTGAGTTATCGTAATCTTTTGTTTTGTAAAATAATAAGGCTAAATTAGAATAGGCCGGCGTATACTTAGGATTTATTTTTATTGTTTTAACAAAATATTCATAAGCTTTCTTATAACTTCCCTCTTCCATGGCAATTTCTCCCATCAAATTTAATAAAGGGGGGTGATTTTGATATATGCCGTATCCCATTTCTGCATATTTTTTGGCTTCTTTTGTGTTTTGATTGTCAAAGTTAAACTGGGCCCAACTGATATATCCCTGAGCGCTCCGAGGTGCTGAAAGTATCATGCTTTTATAGAGGGACTCCCGAGACCTCCAAACACGATTTCTGCCAATCAACACCCACCCATATGTAGTCAGCAAAGAGAGCAAAAGAATTATAAATAAGATTTTTTTATCTTTAATCTTTAATAATAAATGAGCGAGTATAAAGGAGATTCCGATTGTGGGCAGGTATAGCCAGCGCTCAGCGGCTGTGTCTCCTTGTTTAAAAATAAATTTGGAAAAAATAATATAAGATGACAGAAAAGTAAATGACCCGATCCCCAAAGGCGTGTTTTTCCATTTTTTTGATACCACAAAATATAGCCCGGTTAAGAGTAAAATCATTCCGGCAACAGCTTCAATATCCGTAAAGGGATTGGTAATTATTTTGACTTGATTATAGTGATAAGTGGCAGATAAACTATACGGAACAAATGATTTGGATATATAAATAAATGCTATTTTGAATGCAGTTGAAATTCTTTTGAAAAAATCGAGATAACCTAAAGGATTTATTATAAAATACACGTCCTCTCTATTATACAAAAAACTGCCTAACGCTTTATATCTCAGAATCATATAAATAACCATGGGTGTCACAAAAAAATGTATTTTTTTAAGAATTGCCGATGCTTTTACCTTTAAACCCATGTAACTAACCCCTGAGATTACCAAAGGTAATATGACACCGAACTCTTTTGACAAAAGAGCCAAGAAAAAGAAAAATGAACCTAAAAAATAATATTTTATGGTGTTTTTTGCATCCATAACTTTCACAAACATTAAGAG
Organism: uncultured Candidatus Saccharibacteria bacterium; assembly: GCA_964361105.1. Taxonomy (GTDB): domain Bacteria; phylum Patescibacteriota; class Minisyncoccia; order 2-02-FULL-40-12; family 2-02-FULL-40-12; genus CAYHZG01. The sequence continues at coordinate 5,337 of CAYHZG010000003.1, read as the reverse complement.
TGTTAAAATGCTAAAAATGGCGAGAAATATGTCGTCTCGGGCTTTAATAGAAGCTACTGCTTCAGAGTGAATAGGCAAAATAACAAAAATCAAACTGCTTAATACGGCAAAATCAAATCTTGCAAAAAGCTTTAACCCAAGGACGAAAACCAGAAAACTCGCCAATGCATGAAGGATAATATTTGTCAGATGAAAACTAACCGGAGAATCACCAAAAATAAAATTAAAAGCAAAAGACATCGTCAGTAACGGACGGTAAACGTTTAGCATTCTATTATCTGGCAGATAACGTTCTACTAATAAATTACCCACCGACGATAATTTTCTTAGATCCTGGCGATAGAAAAAAAGCTGATCATCATATACTGGCTCACCCTTAATAGTATTGCCGTATAATATAAAACTAAGGATTAAAAGTAATACCGCTATGCCGACTTTAGATTTTAAGATTAATCTCATTTTTAAATATTTAAGGCATTATGGCGTTGGGGCTGGCTCTTCTGGCACAGGTGTTGGCTCTGGCACAGGTGTTGGTGCCGGTGTCTGGGTTGGGGTCGGGGTTGGGGTTGTTTCCGGTGTTAAACTTGGTGCCGGAGTAGGCTCGGGTGTGAGTTCGGGCGTCGGTTCTGCTGTGCCAGCCGAAGCTGGAGGCGTAGGACTGGCTGCTCCCTCCTGGGAAGTTGCTCCTGGCGTGGGCTCAAGCGTTGGCGTTGGAGTCGGTGTTGTCACGATTGGCCCCAAACCAGAAGATGAAGCTGGTAAATCGGGCGTGCTCGAGGCTGTATTCCCGGCGTCTGGTATTGGAGATGGACCCGTTAATATCGTAGAAGGACGAGGCGAAAATACGGTCTTCGCATCCTTAATTGCCAAGGTTACCCAGCTGAACTGCAAGTCAAATGGCGCCGGTTTATTAAGCCTGATAGCAAATCCTTTTGTATTCTTTTGCGTCACAATATACCTTATGTCTTCATTAAATAATCTCTCCTCGTCTTCCGCGCTTGCCGATGCGGCATTAAGCGAGATGGTTACATTAACTACCGGCTGGCTTAGGTACTCTCTTTCAAACGAAATGCTTGCGTAGTTGGACCCTTCGGTCATTACAATAAACCCTCCTGTATCTGAATTAAAGTACGGCCGACCAAAGAAATTAACATCGCTATTAAATAGAACTGATTCTCCTCCAGAACCGATTTGATTAACTATTAATCCCCCATTAAGTATTGCTGAACCTGCAACGGACAGACCAGCGTTAAGGGCCAAATCTTTATTAGGATTAAACGAAGAACTCGCCAATAGTGAACCCGCTGAATCTGTCAAAGATGCCAATTGACCGTTTATTAATGCTAATTGGTTTTCGAACTGGGTATCTCTACTGGATAATAGCGACAACCGATCGTTAATAGTAGTCAGCATCGGACTTTTTATGGTATCGGCGACTATATTGAAGGCTCTTAAGTTTTCAAACGACGCCGATCCCGTAAATCTGCTATCTCCCTGAACCAACAACCCGCCTACTGTAGCATACGAAAGGTTAATTGAATCGCTTGGCGTCGAGCTGCTTGCTATTTGATCTTGTAATAATGTCAGCTTTTCTGTGATCATCTCCAGTCCGGAAACCTGGGCTGCATTTATCTTATTCGCCGTAATTTCTCCGGCAAAATAAGCATTTCCTTTGTTATCTATGGTAACCATTGGAGTCGCGTTCCTTCCATCAGTTACTTTTAATTTTGACTGGTCATTAAGATTTACTTCCAAATCCCTGCCCTCTAAACCGGCGAGCTTTCCGACAAATATTTCTTCGGCGGTAATCTTCGGAGCTACTATTTCTCTTTGAGCAATTATTCGGTCAGTATATATTTGACTCTCAATCGGTGTTTCCAACCCTTTTGGCAAACCGGCATTTCTGGCCAAAAGTTCGGACAAAATCTCTCTGCTATTCATTGCCTCCGTTTCACTAATAAATTCTCCGGTATAACTGCTGGGCGACACAAACATCATAATCATATTTGAAGTATCTGTTCCCGGGTATATTTCATTTATCATCTCGTCAATCTGCGGATTTATTTTCGGCCCGTTCCAAGCTTCAAGCGCCTTTCCTATAACCGAACCAGCTTTAGTGGCTTTCATGGCTTCACCGGGCACAGATGAAGTAGTCAGATAATCTCCAGGTATAATCGGCCCTCCTTCAAGATTGACTTTGACCGGTACTCTCCCGGCCATTGCCACTTTGACTGTGTCTTCTCTAACATCGCCTAAAACCAAGTATGGATTTGCAGCCACTACCCCGATAACCTTTTTATCGTAGCTTTTCTGACTAGGCGCAACCTTAATACTTGCCGACGCCGTCGTGAATTCTAAACTTCCCGAAGCCGTGAGGCTGCTCGTGGTAGGGGTATATGATCGACTGGCGCTTATACTCAAAATAGTTCCCGGCAGTAAACTCGAGGCGTCGTCTGCTAAGTATGCCTCTGCTATGTCAGCCGACGTAACCGAATTGAACGCTTTTTGCTGTTGCATCGCCTGACTTTGATCTGAAACTGGAGAACCGCCAACCGGATCGTCTTGGGTTAGATCAATAAAATCAATATCCATATCCGTACTGGTTCCGCCTGTTTGAATAAGATAGAAAATATGGGCCGACATATTGCCGCTTTGCGCAGAAGACGTAGTTGCAACGCCACAATCGGTAAATGAAATCCCGTCAGACACGTCCCCATCGACTAAAAATCTGGCTTGAGTGGTAGACAGCACTTGAACCATAAGCAGAGCGTACTGGGTGGTAGAAACTGTCACTCCGCAACTAACGGTGGCTATATCCGAATTAGAAGATTTTGCCGCTCCGATCCAGGTAGTACCGTTGTTATTGCTAAAGAAAAACCCAGAACTGCCAGAAGCAGTGCCTCCGTTTGAAAAATTGGCATCAAATCCGACTTCTATTTCTGTGGTGCCATTAGAGCCGCCAGGTTTTACCTTGAATAATCCCGTTGGGAAATTACTGGCGTTAAATATCAGATCCACCGTACTTGCTATTCCGCCGTTAACAATTGAGCATCCGTCAGCAGCAGCATCCGTATTACATCTAAATACTCCACCAGTTGTATCATCAACATAGTCCCCTGTAAGGCTGCCTATCTCGTCAAAAATAAATGATTCGGTTTCACCGCCGATAATTGCGTCAACTGTGAGATCTGCCCTCGAAGCAGAAAAATCCTCTCTTAGATTGAATTCTGACCTAAGAAGCTGTCTCGTAATCAGCGTCCCCCTATCCTCATCAAAGTAAAGCGGTGCGCTCAACGAAGATGCACCACCGATAGTTAGGTCGGCATTCACTATAATTAAGGCGCCATCTGGCTGGACTCTCAAAAGTGCTGTCTCGGCTGAATTTTGTATTTTGAAAAGATCGCCAGTTTGTGATACTCCTCCGGTTATTTCTATACCAGCATTGCTTGCCGAACTTGTCGTATCAACCACGAATATATCCTGATAAACCCCACCGACGTCTGTTACTCTAAATGCTTTGGCATCATTCTTGCTTATTCTGACAAACGAATCGAATTGAGACGTGGCGTTGACTTCTAAGTCGCCGGAGATAAGAAGATCATTTGTGGTAGTAATAAAGTTCGAGTAGCCGGTTGCGTCTGTTCCGAACCTTGAATAAGCGACCGTTGAATAGCCTCCCACTTGTAATGTGTTGCCGGTTAGGAGGTATGAGGCTGAGGCAGTACCTTGAACCTCAAAGATGGTTTGAGGGGTACTGGTATTGATACCCACTAAACCGCCATCAGTGAAGATGAAACGGGTAACGCCATTGTCTTGGAAAATTAAGTCATCAGCAGTAGTCAGATTAAAAGTCAAAGAGCTTGAAACAGTAATGGTCGTATCTTGGTCAGTAGTCATTGAGTTCACGAACTCGTCAAAGTCAAGAGAGTTGGAAGTAACCGAACCGCCGGCGTCAGCCGCACAGTCCCAATCATTGGCTCCAGTCTTCTTAAGAATCTGGCCGTTAGAACAGGTGGCTCCATCAGGCAGGAGCTCGCCAAAGAAAGCGACGTCAGCACTGATACTAGCCGTGCCGGCTACTTCAAGGGCCTGGGCTAAATCAGTGGTGCCGATGCCGACTCTATTGGTCCCGGAATCAATGACCAAGGTGTTGGAATCAAAGTTCCATTCGCCGGTAGCAGTATTAGAGCCGGTGCCGGCAAAAATGAAGGTACCAGTATCAGAGAGGGTTAGGAAGGCAGTGCCATTATCTTGAAAGATAATGTCATCAGTGGTGGTCAAGTTAAAAGTCAGAGAAGATGAAGCAGTGATGGTCGTGTCTTGGTCAGTAGTCATTGAGTTCACGAATTCATCAAAGTCAAGGGAGTTAGACGTAACCCCACTTCCTGCAGTAGTTAGATCCGCCCCGCAGTCCCAATCATTGGCTCCGGTCTTCTTAAGGATCTGGCCGTTAGAACAAGTCAGGCCGTCAGGCAGGAGCTCGCCAAAGAAAGCAATGTCAGCTGATATGGAGGCGCTCCCGCCCACCTCTAAAGAGGTGGTGGTTGCTCCACCAGCATTAATGCCCAATCGGTTATTACCGGTAATCTCAAAGTTGGTCGAAACCGAGACTCCGCCGGAGAAGGAAGAAAGACCGGTAAAGGTGTTGGCCCCGGTGCCGGATTGAGTGTAGGTGCCGTTAGTGGTGATGCCCGAGATACCGGTTAAAACTCCGGTCGCATCAATATCCCAGTCCGAGGTATTAATTTCACCAGTATCACCTGAATCACCAAAGATGAAACGGCCAGCCGTCTGGAAATTACCCGAGATACTGGCTTTAGCGTCAAAGAAGGCATTGGCGTCGACTTCCAGGGCCCCGACAATTAAGAGGTCATCAATCGTATTGATTTCAGCCGAGGTGGCGGTGCCGACGCCAAACCTGGAATAAGCGGCTGAAGCAAAACCACCCACCTGTAAAGTATTACCAGTTAAGAAGTAAGAAGCCGAGGCAGTGCCTTGGACCTCAAATAAAGTCTGGGGAGCATTGGTGTTGACTCCGACTCGGCCAAGATCAGAGACAAACAAGATATCAGTGCCATTATCCTGGATGGTGAAGTCCCCGGTCCCAGCCAGATTGTAGATCACATTTGAAGAACCATTGTTGGTGATGGTCATGGCCGGGTTATCAGTTGAATCAAGAGTCAGAGTAAAGGCCCCGGTATCAGACAAGGTTAAGAAGGTGGTGCCATTGTCTTGGACTAAGAAATCCCCGGTGCCGGTCAGATTAAGATTAAAGTTGTTAGCTCCGGTAGCAGAGATTGAGGCAAACCCGGCTAGTTCAAGACCCGTGAATTGAGT
>CAYHZG010000002.1:0-38925 GCA_964361105.1 uncultured Candidatus Saccharibacteria bacterium | reverse complement strand
TCTCCGGACTGAATTCGCTTTTTTTAGTAATGCAATTTTACATTAATCAATTTAACAAACTCTGGAGGCAAGTAGCTCCAAGGACTGGTATAGCTTCAGGCGTCATCGGAACCTCCTCCGGAATTTTCGCTTCTATTTTTGGGACAGCCAGCTGCGCTTTGTGTGTCAGCGCCATTTTCGGTTTTTTAGGAGTCAATACTATTTTATTTCTAGTTAACTATAAAGACGTTGTTGCTTTATCAGCGGTGGCCCTTCTGCTGATAATTTTAATAACCACCTCTCAAAGATTAAATACTGTTTGCCGAGAATGCGGGGTTAAGTAAAAAAATGGAAAAAATATTTAAAGACCTTAATAAAAATCAGATTGAAGCAGTCAAGGCGCGAGAAGGGCCAGTTTTAATAATTGCCGGGCCAGGCAGCGGGAAAACGGCAACCCTAACCCGAAAGGTCGCCTACATGATTAGCTCTGGAATAAAGCCGGAAAATATCCTCGCCGTTACCTTCACCAATAAAGCGGCCCAGGAAATGAAAGAAAGAATTGAGAAGTTTATTGGGATAAAAAATAGATATGCTCAGCCGCTAATCGGAACTTTTCACTCAATCTGCGCCAAGATTTTAAGAAATGAAGCTAGAGTTTTAGGTTTCACGAAAAACTTTACGATTTATGATAAAGAAGACCAGTTGAGCTTGGCTAAAAAAGTAATGGAAGATCTGGGTTTCAGTTCTCGTAACTTCAATCCCTATTCAATCTTGAATAAAATCTCAAAATTGAAATCAGAATTAGTCTACCCAGAAGACAGAAAAGAACCCAGAAACTACTATGAAAAAGTAGTTAGCCAAATCTACAGCGCTTATCAAAAAGAACTTCAAAAAGCTAATGCGGTGGATTTTGATGATTTGATTATACTGACTGTAAAACTTTTTGAAGAAAATCCTCAAATCCTTGAAAAGTATCAAAATCAGTTTAAGTATATTTTGGTTGATGAGTATCAAGATGTTGACACAGGTCAATACACTCTCACAAAATTATTGGCTGGACAAAACAAAAATTTATTCGTTATCGGTGATACTGATCAGAGCATATATCAATTTAGAAATGCCGATTTCCGCAACATGCTCAATTTTGAAAAAGATTTTCCGGAGGCCAAAATCATCCGGCTTGAACAGAACTATCGTTCCACTAAAGCGATATTAGCCGCCGGCCAGGGATTGATTAAAAACAATGTTTATCGTCACGAAAAAGAACTTTGGACCGAAAACACTGAAGGCGAAAAAATCTCAATCAGCCAACTTGAAGATGAAAAAGAAGAAGCCCAGTTCGTTATTGAAAAGATGAAAGAACTGACCAAGAAAGGATATAAACTCAATGATTTGGTAATTCTTTACCGGACTCACGCCCAATCCCGGCCCCTTGAAGAAGAATTTTTAACCCAAGGTTTTCCTTACAAAATAATCGGTGCTTTGAAGTTTTATGAAAGGAAAGAGATAAAAGATATTATTGCTTATTTGAGAATTCTGGCCAATCCGAATGACTTTGTGAGCTTGCAAAGAATTTACAATGTACCGACTCGGGGAGTCGGCAAAGCGGCTTTTGTCCGTTTGACCGATTTCGCGCGGAAAAACAATTTTAATCTTTTTGACACCTTGCTTAAAGCTAAGGATATTGAAAATATTCAAGCTAAACCCAAGTTCGCTCTTTATGCCTTTGGAAAAACATTAGAAAAAATCAGCCAAAAAATAAAGGAGTATGAACTGACCAAGCTGATAAAATTCATTGTTAATGAAATCGGATATAAGGACTACTTGGATGTGGCTACTGAAGAGGGGTATATGCGTTGGGAAAACATAAAGGAGCTATTCACCGTTGCCAGGAAATATGACAAGGAGGTCCCGATTGGCAAAGCCAATCGAGTCCCGATTCAGTCCGAGCAAAGCTCGGCTACTGAATTGAGGATCCTCGATAAAATCGGGAGATCCTCGATACCGCAAAGCGGTATCGGGACAATGACCAAGTTTTTGGAAGAAGTAGCTTTGATTCAGGAAACAGACCCGATTAGAGCTAAGACCTCTAACGGGGCAAGTAAGATTGAAATTGACGAAAACAAAATTCAGTTAATGACCCTACATTCAGCTAAAGGGCTTGAATTTCCGGTTGTTTTCCTGGTTGGAATGGAAGAAGGTCTTTTGCCTCACTCAAAAAGTTTAGACAATCCCATTGAACTGGAAGAAGAAAGACGGCTTTGCTATGTCGGAATAACCAGAGCTAAGAGAAGGGTCTTTATAACTTTTGCCAGGTCTCGGACCATTTTTGGGACCACATCAGGCGGCCTATCGTCGCGCTTTTTAGAAGAAATCCCAAAAGAGGTGATTGAATTTAATTCTGATTCCAGATTTTTCAAAGATGACAAGATTATCAATTACACCTAAAAAATCACTCGGCCAAAACTTTTTGGTGAATCCACGAATACTGGATAAGATTGTCGCCGCCGCGGAGATTACAAAAAAAGATAAGGTCTTGGAAGTCGGGCCAGGAACCGGAAATTTAACCGAAAAGCTAGCTGAAAAAGCCGGACTAATTATTGCCATTGAAAAAGACAGGCGGCTAATTGAATCGCTCAAAGAAAAATTCCGAAACACGAGTGTAAAAATTATTGAAGGTGATATTCTTAAATTTAGGATTTCGGATTTAGGATTTAGGATTTCCAATTATAAAATAATCGGTAATATCCCTTATTATATCACTTCAAAATTTTTAAGGACCGTTTTTGATGATTGGCCACGGCCAAAACTCATAGTTTTAACAATCCAAAAGGAGGTGGCTCAAAGAATTATGGCAAAACCCCCGCAAATGAATTTGCTGGCTCTTTCGGTTCAGTTTTTTTCCGAGCCAAAAATAATCGGCTATATCTCCAAAGAAAATTTCCGACCAGTCCCTAAAGTGGATTCGGCGATAATAAAATTGATGCCGAAAGAAAAACTGCCGATTGACGACCCTGAAAAGTTTTTCAAAATCGTCCGAGCCGGATTTTCCCAAAAAAGAAAATTGCTTGTGAGTAACTTATCCAAAAAATCTGGTATCATAAAAGAAGAATTGCTTCAAATATTTGAGAAGACGGGAATTCCACTCAACATCAGGGCAGAAAATCTGTCGTTAAAACAATGGGTAGAATTGTCGGATTATATAAAAAAACGCTGAATATAAAACCTCGTGGATTCTGGCCTGGCTTTATTGTCGGCCTTTTTTATTTTAGCTGGATATTTTGGTGGTTCTGGTCTGTCCGCTCGTTAGTTTCGTTCGAAATTGAAAATAGGATCTTGGCCTTCTTAATAATATTGCTGCCTTACATTATTACGGTAGTGGGCATGTCAATATTTTGGGGGATTTTCAGTTATGGATCTTTTACTCTTAAAAATAGCCGCCCTCCTTTCTTGCCTCTACTTTACGCCGGGACTTTTACTATTGTTGAGTATTTAAGGGCTCTGTTTTTGGGATTATTGTGGGCTGGTCCAGAAAGTCTATTGGGGGCCCACTGGACTCTCGGTAATCCCGCCTATTTATTTGCAGATTTAAGTTTCGTAAAACAATCGGCCGCATATTGGGGCATCTATGGCGTGGATTTCCTAATTATCTTTTTTGGAACCGTTCTTTTTCTATCGGTGTGGTTACGAAACAAAAAAACAAAAAAAGTATTGGTTTTGGAAATGTTCTCGGTCATTGCAATTTTAACTCTTATTAACTTTGTCCAATCTACAAATAAATTTGAGGTTGGTAATAAACTAACCATTTCTATTATTCAAACAAAAAATCCTATCAAAAGTCTGTATGAACCGGAGGAACTATTAATGGACTTCAGTGAAAAAAATAAATTACTCAAAGAAGCGGCTAATAAATCTAAGGTAATCATTTTCCCGGAAAGCACCGATTTCTCAAAAACTCTATCCGGTTTCTTGGATTTTACTTCCGTCCAAAAATATTTTAACAATTTATCTCAAAAAAACATTTTAATCATAGACAGCAATAGAATCCTCGAACAAGATGGATTGAAATCAAAAGCTATTCTGATTGATTCTAAAGAGGGCGTTGTGGGCTTTTATGACAAGAAATTACTGACACCGGGCGGAGAATCTCTTCCTTACATAGCAAAGTTGCCGTTCTCAATCTTTGAGCATCTGACTAAAAATAAATTCATCTCATCCGGAGCCGTTTTCGTAAAAGGACGAGAAAGCAATACTCAAAACTATCATGATAGCAAAGTAAAAATATTAACCTGTTCGGATATAATATCTCCGAATCTTTCCAGAGAAAACGGTCAGTTTGATTTCATGGTTAATCTCAACAATTTGGCGGTATTTGATGGCAACCCAAAAATAGAAAAACAACTCCTTTCAATGGCTAAATTCAGAGCCGCCGAAAACAATAAATATCTAGCCATAAGTTCAAATTTCGGCCATTCTTACATAATAAATCCTCTAGGAAATGTAATAGACTCCACTGATTCAACCGGGTATCAGATATTAACAAGAGGTATTGTGCCCAATCAAATACAAACGTGGTATAATAAATTAGGCGATAATCCAGTATTAATCATATCTTTCCTGGTAGTTTTGGCTTATTTAAAACCGGCTCTGAAAATTAAATTTTTAAACTTTAATTAAACAATCTATGAACAAAATTCCCACAAATATAAAAATCTTGCTGGCCGTAATGTTTTTGTTTGCCGGGCTAATCGCTACCAGTATTTTCTTGAGTGTTGGAAATACTACTGGCCTCGGGGCAAATATAAGCGGGGTGTTAAAGGGAGGTGAGAAGTCAGAAAGACAGGGAAATCTAAATGGAACCGAGAATACAATTCCTTGCAGCGATATTGATAAAGACGGTTTGTGCGACAATGAAGAACCGCTTTATGGAACTGACGTGATAAATCCCGACACTGACGGCGATGGATTTTTAGACGGCGAAGAGGTGGCTTCCGGTCATGACCCCACAAAACCAGGGCCAAATGATCTTGTGCCGAGAGACAGCAATCTTCAATCGATAAATATCACAGATAAAATAAGCACTTTAATGGCTGGTGCTTTTTATACTGGAGACCTCAGCGCTGATACTGATCCAAATATTTATACCAAAGCATTAGCCGATATCGGCGTTGAAATATTAGCTGACGGGACCAAGATTCTAGATCCCAACAACATTCCTGTCGCTGGAACAGTTTTTTCATCCGATTCGAAGGCAGCGCAGGAAAAATATCTTAACGATGTAGGTCTAATAATCCAGGACATCTGGGGAGAAATAATCAACGAACCGCGACTGGCTACCGAAAAATTTATAAACTTTCATTCTGATAATGCCGAGCTGATTAATAACAGCACCAATTACTTTAATTTAAAAACTAACTACTATAAAAAAGCTATTGCTAAACTTAACGCCTTATCTGTTCCGCCATCCTGGTTGGATATTCATAAACAAGTCATATCAAATCTCCAAAATCTGGCGATCAGCCACCAAACTCTTGGTCAAACAGCCGAAGATCCTCTCAGAGGAGTTCTCGGAATGAACAACCTAATATCAGTATATCAAAACGTCCAACCGCTTCTTGTTACCGTAATTCAAAAAATCAAGAAAAATAACCTCACTCCTCCTAATGGAGAACTGTGGAGTTTAATTAGCTCACTTACTGATGGTTTTTAGAAAAACTATAATTATCTTCTTTTTAATAGCTTCGGTTCTCTGGAATCTTTTGGTTCATCCTGTCCATGCCACCGATGTATTCGCCGCGGTTAAATTTGGTTTAGATATCGCCGCCAAAGCCGCTGCCCACGGCGCTTTCACGGCTATATCAAACAGGATATTAAACAAAGTTAAAACCGGCGGGATAAGAGGGGCACTTTTTGTCCAGGACTGGCGCGATTTCCAGCTAAGGGCCCAATACCGAGGAGAAGAGGTCTGGAGAGGCATACTTTATTTTGCCGCTAACGGCCGAGGCAATATTCCTCCTTTGTTATGTGACTATATTAGAAACAGCACTGCCTTTAAGTCGCTCCAGCCTAGACCGCTGGGAACAGATAATGCCGGAGTGCAAGCAATACAAAGAAGATATGGCAGTCTTCAAGATGTTATAACAACTGTACAATGCGACCCTGAAGTAGAAAGACGAGTGGCTACTTATAGACAAAACTTTGTCCTGGGCGGAGGCTGGGATACTTTTGCGAGACTTTTAAGCGCTCAAAATAGAACCGAAGGAGTAGCCAACATCCTAATAAATGAGCTTGGAAAACAGCGCCGAATTGAAGAATCAGCCGCGGTTAATGAATCCGGCGGCGGCGGAAAAGGATTTACCGGAATCAGGGAATGCCTGGTCCGAGGACAAGGAGCAAGCGGTTGCGCCATACTCGGCCGGATAAAAACTCCGGGCTCGACATTAGGAGCACAGGTAGCAAGTGTTTTTGACGCAAACATGAAATTTTATACTACCGCGGACGCGGCTTCACTTGCGGTAGCGGCTCTTACTGAATTTCTTGTAGGAAAATTGATTGACCAGGGCATATCTCCAGATCCGAACACACCCACCAGCATAGACCCAGTTCCCGGCACAGACCCACGAGAAGTTGAAAACTCATATAAGGCGGAGTTTTGTTCGGCCAGAGATAATATGTCAACCATCCCTACGGCAATGTTCATATATAACAATCCGAATCCGGCATCAAAATCTTTTTATCGCGAAGCTTATAATATGTTTCCGCCGGAAGAAGATATAAATTCACTTAACGCCCGCGATGATAACGATGTCGGCAAAAGTTACTGCAAATGGAGATATGATAAAGGTGACAACAGGGATCCGTTCACAAGATGCATGCGGGCATGTTATCAAAAGCTCAAACTATCTGAAGGCAATAACTTGCTAACCCCAGAACACATAGGGCCAGACGGGAGGTGGATAGATGCCGGCGGACTAGGCAATCCGGAACCACCAGTGCCGCCGCCGCCTCCTCCTCCTCCTCAAGAACCACCTTCTTTATTAGCCGATGTCCAAGCCGAGCGAGGAAACTACGGCACTCCAATGACTCCTCAAGAACTTTCAAACCTGCTTAATACTGTGGCCTGGATAAATCAAGGCGCTGGCTGGGGACTTTTAAGTAAGCCAAGCGGCAATAATTGCCCATTCGCTTCTGGCCCAATTGCTTGCGACATCCTTTTCCATAGGCCAAGCAGATTGGTTTATGATGTTTTGATTGATAGCAACAACCAAGCGATTCCGAGCTGGAATTTAGTTGGCCCGGAAAATGACTTGTCGCGCTGGTTTGCGCCGGTCCAGCCTTAATCACTTAAAAATGTTTAGCCAGTATTACAAACTATGCCAGCATTATTAATTCCGACTCTAATTTTTCTCGGTAAATGGGTAGGCATACCCTACCTGGTTTATAAATTTGCCCCGGCTCTTGTCGGTAATGAAATCTCTGAAGGTGTAATCGCTTTACTTGACACGGTGGTCAACTTTGTTTTTGGAGGGTTAATCGTTGGCTTTGGAAATCTAATAAATTTTGTAGTTCCTATCCAAAACTGGCTTTTAAAAATTGATGCCATCCAAGAAGGCTGGGGAATATTTCGGGATTTTTCAAATTTATTCTTCATCCTCCTTTTAATAATCACCGCCTTTGCGACCATCTTTAATTACCCCACTCAATACACCTATAAACAACTGCTCACCAAAATTATTATTGCCGCCTTATTAATAAATTTCAGTTTTGTCATCTTCCAATGGACCATAGATTTATTGTGGATCCCGGCCAATGTATTTTTAAAAGCAATGGGCGAACCGCATACAGTTGGAACAAAGATTGGAGCGCCTTTGTATCTAAATGAAATCCAGACCAGAGAATTTGCCAAAGAGACAGAATCCGAAGCTTCTACGGCCGGGGCTCAACTTGTATTCACCATATTTAAGGCAATTCTATATCTTTTGATCCTTCTGGCTTTGGGTTGGATAGGGCTTATATTGCTTATAAGACTGCCGATTTTAATGGGCTTGGCCATGATTTCTCCGCTGGCCTGGATATCTTATGCCTTCCCGCCATTAAAGGAGAGGGTCTGGAAAAAATGGTGGCATAACACGATTCAATGGGCCCTTATCCCATTATTTTACTTTGCGGTTATTTATTTTGTTTTATTTTGGAATTCACGAATTCAAGTAATCATCAACCAAGCCCAATTTGACAAACAATTAGCCGGCTTCTGGCCTCTGACTATTGCCAGTACCATTTTACTTTTGATAAATCTTGTCTTTTTGTTTGGCGGTCTTTACTGGGCTCATAAATTTGCCTCCGGCGCGGGAGTTTATGGCTACAGTTGGATTGGTGCAATTCCTTATGTCGGGCAGGTTCCAGGCGGAATCGGAAGAATTTGGAAAGGAATCCAAGAAACCGGGGTAAAAGTTCCTGGGACTGAAAGACGAATTGGCGGGGCCGAAACCAGGAGAAAAAGAGAGGAAGCAATCGCCGGAATTTTAGGGAGGCCTTTTGGAGTAGCGCCGGGATTAGAAGCCCAAAGAGAGTTCAAGAAAAGCATTGAAGAAGAACAAGAAAAACTAAGGCGAGATCTAAATGAAGGCCGCCGGATTCAAGACGACCTTGCTGGTCTTGCCAGAAACTTAAAAACGTCTCAAGGAGCGGCAGCAGCGATTTTAATGGCCAAAAACGGCTTAGTTAATGAAGACCTGGCCAAGACCCATATTAAAAACCTTGATTCAAGAACTTTGATCGGCCAAGAATACATGAAAGCTTTAGTTGAAGGAAGGTTTAATGGATTTGTCGGCAGAGCCCAGGCAGTTAGAGATTTGGCGGTCGGCCGAGGGGCCTTTTCAAGTCTTGGATCAGAATTTTTAAATGCTCGACAAGAAGCCGTTAACTATCTTAAAAAAGAAGAGCCGGGATTAATGTTTGAAAATACTGATGATTTGGTTGCAGCTTATGAAGTTATGAGTCAGCGGAGCTTAAATGAAGCAAGGGGTCTTTTGGGCGAAGGAAAAAAGAAACGTGTGGATACGGCAATGTGGGCTGAATACATTAACGAGGAAAAACAAAGAGGAAGAAATCTGACAACTATTCCTATCAACAATACTCCTGGATCAACCGATTTCAATGCCGTGGTAGCGAAAATCAGAGCCAGAAGTGAAGAAGAATTTAATAGAGGTAATTATGATTTCTTTGCTAATCAGGATTTACAAACTTACAGAGATCCGGCATTTAGAGAAGGGTTGAGACAAGTATTTGCCGCCGATCCGCAAAGACAACAAAATTTAAGAAATGCGGTAGGACCAAGAAATCCAGATAAACAAGCAGTGATTGACAGTATTATGCCGGGCGGCGGAGTCGGCCCGAGGCCAATTGGTTTTGCTCCGCCTGCCGGTGGAGGAACGCCGCCAGGAGGAGGCAGAGGAACGGGAACGGGCGGGCGGCGCATTGGATTTTAACCATCATGTCTGAATTAAGCTTTGAAGAATACCATCTTTATAGTCCTTATTACGTTGATTCCAGTGATAGAACAACTGGAACTTTTAAATATAAAGGGTTTTTTGAAAAGTTAAACAACTTGCCGCCAAATATAAAAGATCTCTTTCTTGGTGATTTTGAGACAGCTAAATTTATTAAAAGGGTTATTACCGATAATAGTTTAGATGAAAAAAGGGGTGAAGAATTGGCTAGAGTTGTCAAAGATCTATTATTTGCCGATCTCTATCTTGGCAACGTGGTTAATGCAATAAAAGACAGATTGGGTATTGATGAACAAAAAGCTAAAACCATTGCCGGACTAATTGTTATTGAACTTTTTGCACCGATTCTGGATGACTTGAAAAAAATGCATACTGAAAAATTTGCTGGTGCAACAAAAGAACAAGAAGTAAAAAGTAAACCGAGTCCGCAACCATCTATCCAGCCCCCAACTGAAGACGAAAGCATTATTGATTTAAGAAATATACTATGAAATTCCAGGTGCCTCAATTCATTGAAACAGAAACCAAAATAGTCGGGCCCTTGACCTGGAAACAATTCATCTGGGTGGCTATGGGCGTGGGTCTGCTTTTAATACTTTTCAGATTCTTGACCGGACCCTTTCTAATTTTTGTTTCAATTATTGTAATCGCCATTTTTGGCTCCCTGGCCTTTCTTAGAATAGAAGAGATGAGTTTAATAGAATATCTAATGAAGGCGTTGGGATATGCCCTTGGCCCAAAAAAATACTTTTTCAAAAAAGAAGACAATCAAAACTTTTAATGGCCGAGGTATCAACTAAACAATTTGTTGAAATTCAAGAAGTCAGAGACGAGGTTTTGATTTTAAAAGACGGCTCTTTGCGCCAGGTGATTCGAATCGGTTCAATTAACTTTGAACTAAAGTCCCAGGATGAACAAACGGCGATTTTGCAGGGCTTTCGGGATTTCCTGAATGCTTTGGATTTTTCTTTGGAAATTATGGTGATGTCACGAAAACTAAACATTAATAGCTATCTAGCTATGATTGATGAGTTGATCGAAAACCAACAGAACGAATTGATGAGAATTCAGGCCGTTGAATATTCAAAGTTTGTAAAAGAACTGACCCAATTAGCCAATATTATGGCTAAGGATTTTTTTGTGATTATCCCCTTCTATATCGGTCCCCGAACTAAAGGAGGGGTCAAAGAAATATTCAAAAGCATTTTCAAACCATCTGAAACGATTAAAAAACTAACTCCTGAAGAATTTAGTTCATATAAGGCCCAATTAAACCAAAGGGTTAATTTGGTCTATGAAAATTTGGCCGGATTAGGCCTCGGAGCCAAAGTTTTAGAAGAAGATGAATTAATCAATCTTTACTACCGATTTTATAATCCAGAGGCGGTTGAAGGGATAATGAAACTACAATAATGGCTT
Organism: uncultured Candidatus Saccharibacteria bacterium; assembly: GCA_964361105.1. GTDB lineage: Bacteria > Patescibacteriota > Minisyncoccia > 2-02-FULL-40-12 > 2-02-FULL-40-12 > CAYHZG01. The sequence goes on along the minus strand of CAYHZG010000002.1, from coordinate 28,018 downwards.
TGTTTAAAAGAAAATTAAAAGAACCCTCCTTCGCTGAAGCTACGGAGGGCAGGGGACAAAAAATAGACGAAATTCTGGCTCCTTCGGCGGTAAATGTTTCTTCAAACTATCTTCAAATCAGTGAAAAGTTCACTCGGACTTTATTTATTTCTTCTTATCCCCGCTATCTGAATTCAAGTTGGTTTTCTCCAATAATCAACCTTGACCAAGAACTGAATATCTCTTTTTACATTCATCCCGAAGACACAGCTAATATCTTAAGAAAATTAAGGGACCGGCTGGCTCGGCTCCAGGCCCAGGCAATTGAGGAACAAGAAAAAGGCAAGGTCCGAGACCCGGTTTTGGAAACCGCTATTTCAGACATTGAAACCTTAAGAGACAAGCTCCAGCTTGGGACCGACCGGTTTTTCAGATTCGGCCTTTATCTGACCATTTTAGGCAAAGATCTGAAAGAACTGGATGAAATTGAAAAAAGAATAAGAAACAATTTGGAGTCGCAATTAGTCGTGGTCAAACCGGCGACTTTCAGAATGAAGGAAGGGTTTACGACTGCTTTACCGCTTGGCAAGGACGAATTGGGAATTAACTCTCCTTTGAACACTGAACCGATTTCCTCAAGCTTTCCATTTGTTTCTTATGACCTGACTCAAGACCAGGGGATTCTTTACGGCATAAACCTGCATAATAATTCCCTCATTTTATTTGACCGATTCAGTTTGGAAAATGCTAATCAAGTTGTTTTTGGAACTAGTGGCGGCGGAAAAAGCTATGCCGTAAAACTGGAAATTTTACGCTCCATTCTTTTCGGAAATCAAATTTTCGTGATTGACCCAGAGCATGAATACAAGCACGTCGCCGAAACCTTGGGCGGTTCTTTCATAAAAATATCAATCGCTTCTGATAGCCATCTTAATCCGTTTGACTTACCCGCTCCTCGTGAAGACGAGCGTACAAGCGATGTCTTCCGGAGCCATATCTTAGATTTGACCGGCTTGATGAAAGTAATGCTCGGCCAGCTTTCTCCAGAAGAAGAATCGGTCCTGGACGAAGCCCTGATTCAAACTTATGCCATTAAAGACATTTATCCAGACCGTGATTTTTCCAATAAGGAACCGCCGCTAATGAGCGATTTCAGAAATGTTCTGGAGGGCATGACCGGAGCCGAATCATTACTTATCAGGATTAAAAAATACACTGAAGGAACTTTTGCCGGCTTTTTAAACCAGCCGACCAATGTTGTTTTGGATAACCAATTAGTTGTTTTTTCTATTCGCGACATGGAAGATGAATTAAAGCCAATCGCCATGTACTTGGTTTTAAATTTCCTCTGGGCAAAAGTGAGAAAAGAACTAAGGAAAAGAATTCTGGTGGTTGATGAGGCCTGGTGGCTTTTGAAAAACGAAGCCGGGGCAAACTTTTTATTAAATACGGCAAAAAGAGCAAGGAAATATTTTCTCGGTCTAACCACTATCTCCCAAGATGTACCCGATTTCATTAACTCACCTTATGGCAAACCGATTGTTACTAACGCCGCTTTGCAGCTTTTAATGAAGCAGAGTCCGGCGGCAATCGAAACAGTCAAAGAAACATTTAACCTGACCGAGGCGGAAAAAATCGCCTTACTTGGCACAAGGGTGGGTCACGGTTTGTTTTTTGCCGGAGCTAATCATGTTGCGGTTAGAGTAGTGGCTTCTTACGCCGAGGACCAAATTATTACTTCTGACCCAAGACAGATTTTAGAAATTCGGGAAGCAAAAAAAGAATGGCTAAGAGAAAAAGGGAGTAATAATAAGTGATATGCCATCCCCTGCTCAACAAATAATTCAAGAGCTTAATCCGCCTTCAAAACTGAAATATTTTTTCTTTGGCTTTATTGCTTTTGTGGCTGATGGGGTGGATATAATTGCTGGCCTTACTGGAATAGGTATAGTGGTTAGTGTAATCGTTGATATTATCGTGGCGCCGATTCTCTTTATTGGTGGCTGGAGCGCTAATTCAAGAATTAAAAAAATGAGAGAGGTAGTTGATGGAATCCATCTCCACATTGAAAGAATGGAAAGACGGTTAATTCAAATCAGAAGAATTTATGCTGGAGCTTTGAGGGTGGCGAGGCGTATACCTGGCTTGAGAAGATCGGTCAGAAGAGTTGCTCTGACCATAAGAAGGGCACGACTTGGAATAATCCGTAATCCTGTTTTTAAAAATATTGCCGCTATGGCGGTTGATATTGTAGCTTATATCGATTTTGTCCCTTGGAGAACCTGGGCAATTTATTCAACTTACAAAGATGAAAAAAGAACTTACGAAGAAGCAATGGAAAACGCCCGACTGGCTTTAGCAGCCGAGAATCAAATGGTTCAATACGAAATAGAAGCAAGACGTGAACTCCTAGCAGCATAACTACAAGAATGACTGACATTAGAAAAAACCTGATTATTCTGATTTTTGTTTTAAGCGGGGTCATGGTTTCGCTTTTGGTCTTAAATTTCCAAAAACTGGAAAAAGACCAACGGTCTAAACTTAATATCAAATCAGATGCTTTAAAAAATTTACCAGTAAAAATAAGTAGGGGACCGGTTGACTTTCTTAACTTAAAAGATGGTTCTGATAGAGTCCTCTATTACGAAGAAACTGATTCAATAATTTATGAGGTTGGTTTTGACGCAAAAAACAAAAGAGAACTGGCCCGAATTAGCAATGTTTTAAAAATGAGCTTTAGCCCCAACGGAGAAGAACTTATAGCGGCCGTATCAGAAAAGGGTATTTTAAAAAATTTTTATTTTAATCTGAGAGAAAATAGGCGGGTGGAACTGCCGAAAAATGCGGAGAATATTGTTTTCTCGGCTGATGGCCAGAGAGTTGTTTACTATACCTACGATAAAGAAAGTGACTGGGTAAATATTTTAACAGCCAATCCCATCGGGATTGATCCAATAACCATTTTTAAGACACGGATTAAAGACCTAAAACTCGCCTGGTCAGAAACAAATCTAATCATTTTATACCCGATAAGAGACCCCTCGGCGGCATTTTCAATAACTCCCGACGGAAAAGAATTTCAAAAAATACCTGAAAAAGATTCTGGGGAAACGAGCATTCTGAAAAATCTAGGACTTGAAACGACTAACCTAAAACTAAGTCCCCTGAAGGATTATTTAATATTCGTGAATACCAAAGACAAAAAGTTATACTCCCTTAAAATTTAGAATTTCTTCTATATTCTTTTTGGTGAAACCGCCAATAAAATAAAGGACTAAGGAGTAGACCGCTAGTCCCAAGAAAAAGGGAACTAAAATATTAAATTCTTTAAATTTATAAATAACTAAGGCCATGATTAAGCCGGCCAAAATGGGCTTATAGATCCTTTTCATTTCAGCAGTAAAACCGGTCTTTTGATAAATAATCAAAAACATCATAATCGTGACCACAATTTCGGTTATTAAAGTGGTAAAAGAAGCGCCAATATAAGAGTATTTGGGAATAACCAATAAGTTAGCCACAATATTTAAAACTGCGCCAGAAATATAAATCCACATCCCAGTCCTTTGAAGTTCCAAAGCAATCAAGGCCCTGCCTCCGAGGTTATTTAAAAAGACCAGGCCAACCACGAATGCCAGGATCTTTAAGGGCAGGGCCGAACTTAAAAACTCCTGCCCACCAAGGATTAAGACAATCGAATGGGACAAAACAGTCAGAAAAACAACTACTGGTACTGCCAAAATAAATAAAATATTAAATATCTTTATGAAAATAATTTTAAAAACGTGTCTCGCCTCAAAGGCAAAACTGGAAAATGAGGGCATGGTCAGTTCTACGAGGAGGGCCGGGAAAAACACAATCGTTTCCAGTAGCTTGGCCGCCAAACGGTAAATTCCAACATCAGAAGCTGGTTTCATTAAAGAAAGCATTAAGGCATCGGTTCTGATATAAATTGCCGTAAATAGGATTGAGGCGGCCACCGGCAAAGAGACTTTTAGGACCTCTCTGGCGTAAGAAAAATCAAAAGTAAAAGGAAACTTAATGAAACGACGCGATAAAAAGAAAACTATTGCAAATTGAAGACCGCTAGTTATGGAAAGTATCCAAACAAAAGCCAAAAGACCAAAACCTGCCTTTATTGCATAAAAAACCAGACCCAACTGAATCAGTCGAGTCAATATATCCGAGAAAGAAACCAAGTAAAAAGTGTGATACTTTTGAAAAATACCGGATAAAATTTGACTTAAGGATGAAAAAAGGACAAAAATCGTGGCAATCAAGATCCCGGTCTTAGTTTCTGCTGAATAGGGCAAAAATGAACCGACAATAACCGCTAAAATTATTACTAAAATTAGGGAAATAAATCTAAGGGTAAAAATATTTCCGGAAATAAACTCTTCTTTTTCGGGATGGCGAGAAATTTCTCGGACATGAACTATGTGGAGACCAAAATCAGCCAAAATTGTGAAAATGAAAAGGTAGGAAAGGATGGTCTCATAAATGCCATACCCTATTTGCCCGAGATGCCTGGTTAAAAATCCAATGATAATCAAGCCCACCACGGCCGTAAACAATCGAGAAACAGAGGCAATGAAAAAGTTTTTGTAGATTCTATGCAAATCCATCCCATTAGAAATCCGACTCGCCTCTGGCGAGTCGGCAAAAATCTCTGATTTTTTATTTCTAACGGGATCCATAAAAAAATAGGGTTTTCCTTTTACCCTAAGTACTGATAACCTAATATCTGATTATTGACCTGGTTTTATTACTACTCGTCGTTTTGGTTCTTCGCCAATGCTTTCAGTTCTAATGTCTGGCCAAGTAGCCAGTTCGAGATGAACTAAACGCCTTTCATAGGCTGACATTGGCCTTAAAGCAAATGACTTTTGGGTAGTTTGGACCTTTTTAGCTACTAGTCTGGCTAATTCGGAGATTCGGCTGTTTCTCTTCTCTAAAAAATTATTTAGATCAATAATCAAACTGATTTTCTGGTTTGACTCTTTTACAGCCAGAATTCTAGCAATATACTCAAAAGCTCTCAAACTCCTGCCTTTGTCACTCAGTAACAGAGAACAATCATCGTCCGACTGGATTTTGACTATAAATGCCTCTTCTTGCCCATCCCCATTTTTTTCTATATTCAAATCATTGAAATTAAAACCGGCTCTTTGAAAAAGGTCTTTAACGGTTTGAGAAATCAGGTTTTCGATTTGGTTTTGCATATGTCTTATTAATGTATACCTGTTCTAGAACCGAAAACAAAGTTGTGGCTATCCAATAAAGCGGCAGACCAGCTGGAAAACTCATCGAAATAATTATAGTGATAATGGGCAAAAAATACAACATTTGTTGGTTCATTGAAGCGATGGGATTGCTCGTCGAAGGTTCCGCCGAGCCGCTTACGGCTCGTTGCGGAATCGCTGTCGTTTTGGGAGATTTTTGAAGGGCGGGATTCTTCTGGAAATTGAGGCTTAGCTTAGTTTGTAAAAATTGACTAACGCCGGCAAATACCGAAAGAAAAACACTTCTTTTAGTCAAATCAATAAACCCTAAAGATGTCTGATTTAAAAACTCGGGATTCTTAACAAAGCTGTATAAAGCCGAGAGTGAATTTTTTTCAAAACCAGCGAGTGAGACCTGGTAAAGAGCTATTAAAATCGGGAGTTGAATTAATAAGGGCAGGCATCCCGAAAACGGGTTGGCCTTGTACTGTTTATATGTTTCCATAATCTGCTGGGTTTGTTTTTGAGGATCATTTTTGAATTTCTCTTGAATTTCTTTAATCTTTGGTTGAAGCTCGCTTAAAATCTTTTGTGATTTAAATGTCTTAATAGACAAGGGGCTAAGAACTAACCTAATAACCAGAGTCAGTAAGATTATGGCCAAGCCAAAATCGTGAAAAGCAACGGTGTTATACAAAAAAACAAGAAGATTGAAAAACGGAATGTATAAAATTGAGTTAAATAATCCAGTCATCCCAGTAGTGAAAATTCGGCATATGTCTTAGTTTGGTTTTATAAAACTAGATATTGCCAAAAATTAACAAAAATTATTATTAATCTGCTCCCAGTAGATTACAACGACATGGCTAAAAACCTGCCGAATTTCTACTACTGGGTCATGGTAAATCAACTCCGCCTCTTGACCATGGATTGCACTTTAAAATCCTTACGATTGATTTAAAAAGGCCCCTTATCAGGCCGTGCTTATTTATCGCCTGAATTGAATACTCGGAACAGGAAGGGTAAAACCGGCAACCGGTCAAAAAACCAAAAAATTCAAGGCCGTGATTAGGCGAAAAAGTACTTTGATATAGTTTTATCAGACCAATAGTTAACGTTTTCATTAGCCAATTTCACTCAATCTTTTAACTAAAGCTTCTTTTAAATCTCTGTATTCCTCATTTATGGCCCGAGATTTAACTATTAAAACGATATTATAACCGGGTTTAATCCTTGAGTAATTCAACCGTATAATTTCACTCACCAATCTTTTGATTCTATTCCTTAAAACCGATTTCTTTGAGCTCTTTTTGCCGACGATTACTGCCAATCTGCTGAAATTAGTACTATTTGGGGAAAATTTTATGGAAAACAACTCAGAGTTCAGATACTTTCCCTTTTTAAAAACTCCTTCAATCTCAGATTTGCTGGACAAACAATATTTTCTTGGTAAAGACATCTTTAACCTAGGGGATTATTCTTTTTCTGCCCTTTCTTCTTCTTCTCAGTAAAACTTTTTTTCCAGCCTGGGTCTCGATTCTTTTTCTAAACCCGTGCTTTCTTGCTTTTTTCTTTTTTGATGGATGAAAGGTTAATGCTTTTGCTCTGGTCATGCTTTTTAAATTAACCTTTTTCTTAAAACTGGTCAATTGTTAGGTTTGACAATCGAGAATATAATAATTATGCTAATCAACTTATTATCAACAAATTCTCAACTTAAATAAATTGTTAATCGACGTATCTATAAAATAGAATTAAGAAAAAACATGACCACTCTAACTAATGAAGATATTTGGAAAGGTGTTTTGGGTGAAATGGAGATGTCTTTGAGCAAAGCCAGCTTTGTTACCTGGTTTAAAGACACTAAAATTATTTCCAAAGAAAATGGACAGGTTGTAATCAGTGTTCCTAATGGCTTTGTTAAAGAATGGATCCAAAATAAATTTAATAAAGTGATTTTTCAATGCTTAAAGCAGGCCGATAACGATATTAGAGAAATTAATTACGTTGTTGGTAACCCTTTTGTAAAAACATCGGACTCAAAGATTCTAACCAGGGAGATACAGCTTGAACAAATCCAAGAAATAAACTCAGACACCGACATTGACCCCAAAACAAACCTGAACAGAAAGTACACTCTTGATGGTTTTGTTGTTGGCCCAAGTAATGAACTGGCCTATGCGGCCAGTATGGCTGTAGTTAAAAGCTTGGGCAAGATTTATAACCCTCTTTTTATTTATGGAGGAGTGGGTTTAGGTAAAACTCATTTACTTCAAGGCATTGCCAATAAAATATTAAAGGATAATCCCGATAAGAAAATCATCTACTTGCCGGCTGAAAAAATGGTTTCTGAACTCATTGAAGGAATAAAGAACAAAACCATAGAAGAAGTTAAAACAAAATATGCCCAAAGAGACGTCTTAATCGTTGATGATATTCAGTTTTTGGCGGCCAAGGAAACTACTCAAAACATATTTTTCGCCACTTTTAATAATTTATATAACCGGAATAAACAGATTATTCTATCTTCCGACCGGCCGCCAAAGGCCTTGTCGGCCATTGAAGAAAGGTTAAAATCGAGATTTGAAGGAGGAATGATCGCTGACATTAATATTCCTGATTATGAAACTCGTCTGGCTATTCTGAAAACAAAGGTAAAGAATAAGCCGATCTCTTTGCCAGACGAAGTCTTAGAATGCATCGCTACTAATATTCAGAAAAATATAAGAGAGCTTGAAGGTGCTTTAAATAGAATTATTGCGGTAAGCGACTTGACCGGCCGAGAGCCAACTCCAAAAGAAGTAGAAAAACTCTTAAAGGCCTATGTCCAGGCCAGTTACCGAAAAACAAACGCCCAGGCAATAGTAAAAGTTGTTTGCGATTTTTATGGCCTTACTTTAAATGAACTTCTTAAAAAGAGCAGGAAAACATTTTTAGTCAAGCCACGCCAGATTGCAATGTATCTTTTAAGGGAAGATACTAAGGCATCTTTTCCGGATATTGGTAGTCGTTTGGGAGGAAAAGATCACTCAACAGTGATTCATGCCTATCGGAAAATTGTTGAAGAAGTGGAAAATAATGAAAATATGAAACAAGAAATAAATTTAATCAGGGAAAGGATTTATAATAAGGCCTGACAAGTTGTAGATAGATATGTTGATTTGAGTTTGTTATTTTGAAGATTTAAACTTGAAAGTTTTAAAATAAGTTTAAAACTTAAGACCTTATAACAAAATTATCAATAGTTTATCAATTAGTAATTAAAATAGATTTATTTAGGTATTATATGGATAAACATTTGATTTAATTACTTTTCCACAAAGCTTATTATTATCTTTATTAAATTTATATTATGAAAATTACAATAATAACTAGAAATCTTCAGCAAGGTTTAAACACGGTTAAAAATATTGTCGGTAAAAATCTAAACCTGCCGGTTTTAAATGCTATTTTAATGACTTTTAAAAATAATCAAGTCAATCTTTCAACTACTAATTTAGAATTGGGAATAAATTACTATCTTAAAGCTACCACCGAGAATGAAGGTAAGGTAGCCATACCGGCAAAAATATTTTCCGATTTTGTTTCTAATATCAAAGATGACAAAATAGAGCTCCTTTTAAAGGATAATATTTTAAATATTCAAAGTATTAATTTTAAGACAAAATTTATTTGCCTCGACCCTAAAGATTTCCCACTAATTCCTAAATTAAAAAAGGATCCGGTGGTCACCTTACCGAGTCGGGTTTTAAAAAACGCCTTGGCTTCTGTATTTGATTCAATTTCTGTTTCCCAAACCAGACCAGAACTCGGTGGTGTTTTTATTAGTTTTAATAAAACGAAAATTTATCTTGCTTCTACTGATAGTTTCCGTCTGACTGAAAAAATAATCGACATAAATTGCAACAAACAAATCTCGGTAATAATTCCAAGAAATACTGTGGCCGAGCTAATAAGAATCTTTTCTGACTATGAAAAAGATACTTTAATCAGCATAGAGGAAAATCAGATTCAGTTTTCTTCAGATGATTTTGAAATTATTTCCCGTTTGGTTGAGGGCCGGTATCCAGATTATCAAAAAGTTATCCCCACAAAATCAGTTTCCCAGGTTTTATTCAAAAAAGAAGACCTTCAAAATAACATAAGATTAGCCGGACTGTTTTCAAGCAATATAAACGACATCGGTTTGAGGATTGACAAAAAAGAGGCGGTCGTGTTTTCTAAAAATTCTGACCGAGGCGAGTTTAACTCGAGAGTCAAAAATAATCCCAATATTCAAATTAATGAACCATTTGAAGTTTTGCTAAACTATAATTATCTGGTAGACGGCCTAAAGAATATCTCTTCTGAAGATATTGTTTTTGAATACGCTGGCGAAGGGGCGCCAATAACTTTAAGACCAAAAGATCAAGACCTAAATTTTACTTATTTGATTATGCCCCTAAAAACATAATGGATCCCGTTAGAAATAAAAAATCAGAGATTTTTGCCGACTCGCCAAAGGCGAGTCGGATTTCTAATGGGATGGATTTAATTATTTTTAATGAAAACGACAGAAAAAAATACAATGATTTCCTGCTCAGTTCAAAATATAAAGACATTCTTCAATCTTGGGAATGGGGAGAGATTAAATCTAAATTCAACTGGGAAAGCCAGAGAATTGGTTTTTTAAAAGAAGGAGAATTAAAGGGGGTAGCCCAATTGCTAAAAAGAAGGCTGCCTCTTGGATTTTCTCTGTTCTATATTCCAAGAGGCCCAGTAACCGACTGGGGAAACCCGGAATTAGTCAAAGAAGTAATCAGCGCCCTTAAAGTTTTTTTTATAGAAAAATTAAAAGACCCTAAAACTCTTTTTTTGCGTTTGGAGCCGCCAGTTGAAGAAAATGAGGAGTTGGTTAGGGTTTTAAAAGAAAGCGACTTTAAAGAATATTTTAAGACCGTTCAACCGTCTTCCACTCTCTTAATTGATTTGACGCCTTCTGAAGAAGAACTACTTAAAAAATTCAGAAGAACAGCCAGGAACTTAATTTATCGTTCAGAAAGAGAATTAATAACAGTTGAAACTTTAAAAAGCGATGAGGTCACCCAAGATGATTTAAAAGGCTTTTATAACCTTTACCGAATAACCGGTAAAAGATTTTCTTTTCCTTTAAGACCATTCAAACAGTTTATTTTTTTGCTTAACGAGATGACCAGATTGGGAGCAGTCAGGTTTTATATTGCTAAAGTCAAAGGCCTTATTTTAGCTTACGGCATAGTCCTTGTTTTGGGAGACAGGGCTTTTTATATCTGGGGTGGAACCGGAAGGCATAAACAATATAGTAAATTTTTCAATTACGGTTATATTTGGGGGATATTAAAGGACTTAAAGAGAGTCGGCGTCAAAACATTTGACTTTTGGGGGCTTGGACCCGAAGACGATAAAAACCATCCTTGGCATGGCTTTACTCTTTTTAAAAGAGCTTTTGATGGCAAAAGATTCAACTATCTCGGGGCTTTTGATTTTCCGGTTTCAAAATTTTACCCACTTTTTAAATTGATGGATAAAATAGTTACGCCAAAATACAGAGCTACCAGTTCTTAGTTTTAAAAACCATTTTTTACTGACCACTCCCAGTGATTGTATTGCGGGTCAGATTCAGGATTAGATGGGACCGAGCCCCGAGGGTCGTTTTTGTCTATATAGTGTAAAATAGTGTGGAGCTGCCCGTCTTCGCCAGTGTAATTTCCATTCAGCATTATTTTATCGATAAAGACTGGTTCTGGTTTTGGAAACTCTTCATCTGGTTGGTTTTTTAGCACCTCCGTTATAAATTCTCTCCAGATCGGCGCTCCAGCCGAAATGCCGCCTCCTTCGCGGGTCATTTCAGCATTGTCATTATTGCCTACCCAGACCCCGACGGCTAAGGACGGGGTGTAGCCAATGGTCCAAGCATCGCGGAACTTTTGAGTTGTTCCGGTCTTTACCGCCACCTGATGAGACGAAATATATAGAGTACTATTTAATCCAAAAAGCAGGGCTCTGGCTGAATTATCCGATAAAATATCATTGATCATTCTGGCTGTTTGTTCGGCCACCCTTCTTTGGGGGTCAGGACTAAACTCCTCAATTATTTTTCCTTCCGAGTCCTCGACTTTAAGAATAAAAACCGACTCATTATAGATGCCATCGTTGGCGAGAACACCATAGGCCGCCACTAAATCAAGAGGCCGAACGTCGCCGCCGCCCAAAACCAGGGACAATCCAAAATCTTTAGTGTCTCCTAAGAATTTTATTCCCAGATCGCCTGCCCTTTTAAGCGATTCTTTGATTCCAGCCAGGTAAAGGATTTTGACTGAAGGTATGTTTAAAGAGCTGCCCAGGGCCTGCCTTAGGGTCACTGCTCCCCTGAATTTTTCATCAGAGTTTTGGGGGTGATAACATTCAAGATCAAATTGATCTTTTTCTTGGGTCCCATCAGGAGAACAGTAGGGATTGAATTCTGTTTTCGCGTCAAATAAGATTGTTTTGTCAGTTAAACCGTTATCTAAAGCAACCGAATAAACTATTGGCTTGAAAGCCGAACCCGGTTGCCTAAAAGCAGTGATGACGTTAAAGTTTCCTTCTTTTTCAATATCAAAATAGTTTCTTGAGCCGACCAGGGCCAATATATCTCCGCTTTTGGGGCCAAGAGCCACTAAGGCCGCATTCCCGGCTTTAAACAGTTCCTCGTTTCTATCGGCATACTTTTGGACAATCTCTTCGGCCTTTTGTTGCATTTCCCAGTCCAAAGTCGTATAAACTTTTAGTCCACCATTTTGAACCAAGTCCTCGCCGTATTTTTCAACCAAGTATTCCCGAACCATCATTACAAAATGAGGGGCCAGGATTCCGCCATTAGTCGGAGAAGCAAGTTTTAGCTCTTCATTTTTTGCTTGATTAAATTCTCCTTCGCTTATCAACTCAAGTTTAAACATTCTTTCCAAAATCAAATCTTTTCTTTTCAGCAGTTCATCCTTATGAGAACCATAAGGCGAGTAGTAACTCGGCGCCTTAATTAAAGCAGCTAAAACTGCCGATTCGTTTAGGATAAGTTCTCTGGCTGGTTTTCCGAAGTAATCTTTAGCCGCCTCTTCAATTCCAAAAATATTCGAGCCAAAGGGAATTTGGTTTAGATACATCCAGAGAATCCGGTCCTTATCAAATTTTTGTTCAACCTGGAGAGCCAGGATTACTTCTTTTAATTTTCTAGAATAAGCTTTCTGAACGCCGAGTAGTGAATTTCGGACCAGTTGTTGGGTTATGGTTGAACCGCCCTGGGAAAATGGATCCCTGGCTTTAATATTGACAAAAACCGCCCTGATTACTCCTTTTAGATCTAAACCCCGGTGGCTGTAAAAATTATCATCTTCAGCAGTGATTACCGCCCTCTTTACGTAGTCAGAAATTTCTTCCATCTGAACAATGGTTCTTTTTTCATCACCATGAACGTTAAACAAAGTTATCTTGCCATCGCGGTCAAAGATTTTAGTTGACTCACTAACGCGTCTAGTAATAATGCTTTGAGGGTCAGGAATCTGGGGAGCCAGATAGGCAAAGGCAACCAAGAAACCTATTATCCCCAAAACTACTAGCCAAATCAAAAACACAATCAGCAACTTGGTCAGTGAATTAGTGTCGCCCCCTTTCTTTGTTTTCATCCCGTTAGAGACAGGTTGCGGCCAAGCCGCAACCGTGCCAAATTATGTTATTGATTTATCCCGTTAAGAGATTTTGTCACCACTATTTTATATTGACGTTTATTTTGTCTCTAACGGGATTCATGTTTTGATATTCTGCCATAAATTGATATTTTTGTCCAAATTCTCAAAATTCAAATAAAAAGTTATTATAAAAGCAATGTCCAGAATCATAGTCGATAATCTAAAAGTGGAAGAATTACTAACCCGAAGGATAGGAAACTTTGAAGGCAGAGAGAATATTTGGCCATCTCGAGAGGAAGCCGAAAAAAGGTTGAAAGAAGAAAGGTTAAGAATATATTTGGGTATAGATCCTACCGGACCAAGTCTTCATCTTGGCCACACTATCCCGCTATTATTCCTTAAGCAATTATTGGAGTTAAAGTTAGGCCATACCCCGGTCCTGGTTATTGGAGATTTTACTGCAGCAATAGGAGATCCTACAGGAAAGGATACTACTCGGAAGCCCCTTTCTGACAAGGAAATAAAAGACAATATGAATAATTACTTCGATCAAGTTCATAAGATTCTCCCTAAAAAATCTTTCGAGGTTAAACATAATAGCTCTTGGCTGGCCAAAATGTCATTGAAGGATTTTATGAATATTGCTGGTAACCTAAGTGTCTATCAGTTAGAAGCCAGGAGTATGTTTCGAGACAGAAAGGAAAAGGGCAATCCACTTGGGGTCCATGAATTCTTGTATCCGGTTTTGCAAGGATACGACTCCGTAGCTATGGATATTGATGGAGAAGTTGGGGGGAATGATCAGACATTCAATATGCTTATAGGGAGAGATTTAGAAAAAAAATTATTGAATAAAGATAAATTAGTTTTTGCCACCGAATTGTTAGTAGAAGAGGAGTCAGGAAGAAAGATGAGTAAAACTGAAGGTGGTTTAATATCGTTATCCGACTCACCAAAGGATATGTTCGGTAAGGTAATGAAAACTATACCGGATGGGGAGATGATTTCCAAAGTCTTTAAACTTTGTACAGAAAAACCAATGCAATGGATAGAAGATAGGAAAAGAGCCGATCCTTATGAGTTTAAGAAAGAACTCGCTTTTGAGTTAGTAAAAATTTACCACGGGGAGATGGAAGCAGAAAAAGCAACAGATGAATGGAATAGAATTTTTTCAAGGAGGGAATATCCAAACGAAATGGAAGAAGTGGAAAAAAGAAAACTAATCGAACTTGTTGGAATAGTAATGCAGAGTAGTTCCACTTCCGCAAAGATGTTAATTAATCAAGGTGCCGTTAAGGTTAATGGTGAAGTAAAAAAAGAATGGAATTTTGTGCCGTCAGAAGGGGACATTATTCAGATTGGTCCCCGGAAGTTTGTTAAAATAGTAAGATAAAAGCCCCGCGAATTCGCGGGGCTTTTATCTTAAGTTACGCTTCTTTTTCGTCTTCTTCCTCTTCTTCGTCCTCCTTCTCCTTTTTATCTTCTTTCTTGTCTTCGTCTTCGTCCTCATCCTGTAAAAGGTATTTTAGTAGGTCCATCTCCATTTTTATTATTCCGGTATTATTCTGAACTTTTCGACCACGAAAGCTATTTAGCTTGTTTTAGACAGTTTCACCCATTTTAATAATATAAAAATGTCTGTCAAGCCCCGGCGCCCAAAATCGCTAAAGCTAGGGCGTCGGCCGCATCATCAGGCCTTGGTTCTTCTCTTAAGTTAAGGATCAGTTTAACCATTTTTTGGATATTTCCTTTTGACGAGCGGCCATAGCCGGTTAAGGCCTTTTTAAGTTCAAGCGGCGCTATTTCCGTGAAAGGAATTTTATTTTCAGCTAAAGTTAAAATTATGACCCCTCTTGTTTGAGATACTTGAATGGCCGTTTTTCTGTTTTTGAAAAAAAATAAACTTTCTATGACAACAAGCCCTGGCTTAATCCGAGACAACAGTTCTTCTAGTAATTTTTTAATTTCAACAAGGCGTAAAGAGCTGTCTTTAGTCTTAACTCTGATGACGCCATAATCGAGGCAAGTTAGTTTTCTTTTTTCATTTTTGACAACGCCATAGCCGATTAAGGCTGAGCCAGGGTCAATGCCCAAAATAGTCATATTGTTACGTTTGAATAGATTTCTTCAATGTCATCGTGTTCGTCCAGTTTTTCAAAAAGCGCTTTTAATTTTATCTTTGTTTCGTCGCTGATTTCAATCGTCGTTTTCGGGATAAATTCCCGACCAATCCGATCAAACTGCCAAAGCAGATTTCCGGGTCCTACCATCTTGAATTTGTTTTCTGAAAGGATGTTTTTTATTTCAGCCACAGTCCTATTTTTATTGTCGGTGATCGCTTCTATCAGCAAAATGACGCCAAGCGGGCTGATCGTTTCAATGAGAAGGGTTTCTAATTGGGCCCTGTCTTTTTCTCCGGCTCTTTTAATTGCTCTTTCAATGTTTTCGCTGGGCAGATTAAGTTCTTTGGCTTTTTCAATTGCTGTCTTGAGTTTTGAATTGGTTTCCGGATCAGGCCCATCTTTGGCCGCAATAGTAATCAACTTAGACAGTTTGCTAAAAACTTGACCGCGTTTTTTATCGGTCAGCTCCTTTTTGTGTTTTATTGTGCTCCATTTTGAATGCCCGCTCATAATTCGTGTATTTCTTGATCGCCCGGGTGTTGTTTAATGAACTGGTCATACAATTGAAGGATTCTGTCTTTTGCTTGTTGAGGGTAAGGAATTTGCTCAAACTTGAATTCCGGGATCACTCCAGCCGTCTGGATTATCACCGTCCCATAATTAAAAAATGTCGGCAAAAGACCCTCGACTTTAACAGTGACATCTTGAATTTTTGAAAGGCGCAATTCAGAGATATCCCGTTTGAACAGTCCCAATTGATGAATTTCCAAAATCCGATGATCGGTGACTATCCAAGTATCCAGATAAAAATCAGTTAGAGCTTTAAAAAAGAAATACCAGATGGATAAGATGTAGAAACTTAACAAAAACTTAGCCAGATTAAGATTGTTTTCTTTGAGGCTAAAAAAATCATTGGCTAAATAAAATCCAGAAACCCCCAACAAAAATAAAATCGCGAACCCGAAATAGATGAAAAACAAAATGAGCCAGTGTCTTCTTAAAAAAAGTTCTACTCTTTCATATGATTTTTGGGAAGGAAAGATATTCATAGATAAGTTCAGCCCATTCAATTTTAGAAAACAGGCGGAAATTAACAATTATTAATAAAATCAAACCGACAGAAAAGATAAAAGCTAAAAGTTTAGTTTTATAATCCAATCCGAATTTCAAGAGATGATAAACAACGAATAAGGCGTTAATCAGATAACCCGCTAGGAAAAGGATATAGATGACCAAAGGCAGGTTCGTTATCAAGCCACTCATATAATTTGGGTCTGGTTTTTAATGCCAAGATGGTCAAAAGCAAGTTTGGTCGCAATTCTGCCTTTGGATGTCCTGGCTAAAAAGCCAATCTGCATAAGATATGGCTCAAAGACGTCTTCTATTGTTTCTTCCTCTTCGGCTAAAGAAGCGGCAATGGTTTTTATCCCGACTGGCCCGCCATTAAAGTTTTCTATGATTAGCCGGAGAATTTTCCGGTCTGTGGCCTCAAGACCAAGTTCGTCAATATCCAGCATTGATAAGGTTTCGTTTATCACTTTTGGGCTAATCAGTTTTTCCTCTCTGACCTGGGCAAGGTCTCGGGTTCTTTTAAGAAGCTTATTAGCGATTCTGGGAGTGTAACGGCTGGCCTGAGCAAGTATTTTTTCGGTCCCCCTTTCCATTTTTATATTTAGTATTTTGGCCGACCGCTCAATTATTTTTTCAATATTTTCACGGCTATAAAAATCAAGCCGGTAATTTACCCCGAATCTTGATCGGAAAGGAGAAGAAAGGAGGGCGATTCTGGTAGTCGCGGCCACGAGGGTAAAGCGGGGAAGATTTATCTGAATTGTTTTGGCTGAGGCGCCTTTGCCGATAATAATATCCAATTTAAAGCCCTCCATCGCTGGATAAAGAACCTCTTCAATTAGTTTATTGAGTCGGTGGACTTCATCAATGAAGAATACGTCTCCATCTTGAAGACCAGTTAAAATGGCGGCAATGTCTCCGGCTTTTTCCAAGGCGGCACCAGAAGTAATTTTTATATTGGCGGCGCATTCTTTAGCAATAATGTGGGCCAAAGTTGTTTTGCCAAGCCCTGACGGGCCATAGATTAAAATATGTTCCAGGGGCTCTTTTCTTCCTCTGGCTGCTTCAATCATCACTTTTAGATTTTCTTTTACTTTTTCTTGACCAATGAATTCTCTAAAAGTGACCGGCCTTAGGGTTTGATCTAAAACCTGGTCTTCTGGCAGAGTTCTAGTCAAACTTTTTGGGTTCTTTTTTTCTGATAGCTGGTTTGGCATAGAAAGCAATCTATAAACAGCTAATCAACAGTTTATAATTGATTAATCCATAGAAAATAAGCTTTACATTTTCGCTTGACAGTTTTATCCTATCAATATATAATTATAATGTAATTTATTTAAACCCAAAATACGGGTTTTTTGTCTGGTTGTCCACAGGATAATAAATTTTGCTTCCCTCAGGGGGCATCTAAGATTTTGGCCAAATTCTTTGTCGCTCGGAAATCACGTATTCTATATACACTCATTTCTCGCTCCTAGAATTTGCCTCAAAATCTTAATGCTAAATTGATTTGCTCCTGTGGGCGACCAGACTGTGGTTCCTACTAGGGTGCGGGCAGCTGGTCTTTGATTTAAAACCATAGACCAACACCGGAATAATTAATCTACGGATAGTTTGGAGACGTTTAACGTCTTCTGGGCTATTCCTAGGGGTTATTCTTCCCTCGCATTTCCCAAGATCGAGGACTTTGTCCGCACCCTATTGGGAGCCATGGCTAGTCATAGGGGCGACTGGACTTACTCGCCCAAAACTCTTTCCACTTCTTTAAAATCAGTTATTCCCTCCAAAATTTTTAAGTAAGCATCTTGAATCAAAGTAACCATACCCTTTTTTATGGCTAAGTCCCTGACTTCGCTTATGGCCGGAGACTTGAGAATAAGTTTCTCTAACTCCTCGTCAATTACAAATGCTTCAAATATGCCGATTCTGTCCTGATAGCCGGTGAAGTTGCATTGGTTGCATTCTCCTGCTTCAAAAATCTTAACTTCGTCAGTCACTCTTGGTTCTTTGACTTTTTGAGGCAGATTTTTAAAGACCACTTTTATTTTTTTTAATTCTTCAGGTGTGGCCCTGACTTTTTTCTTGCATTTCTGACAGAGTTTTCTTACTAGTCTCTGGGCCATGGCTAAATTTATGGCCGGGGCGATAATCTGAGGTTTGGTGCCGATATCAATCAGGCGAGGGATTACTCCGGCGGCATCATTGGTATGCATTGTAGAAAAGACGAGGTGGCCGGTTAAAGCTGCATGCATGGCTATTTCGGCTGTTTCCGAGTCCCTGATTTCGCCGATCAGGATCGCGTCCGGATCTTGTCTGACTATAGATCTTAAACCATTAGCGAAACTATAGCCCTTTTCCGGTTTAACCTGGGTTTGAGATATGCCTTGAATATGGTATTCAATCGGGTCTTCGATGGTTATGATTTTTACTCCTGGTTTATTGACGAAATTTACAAAAGCGTAAAGGGTAGTAGTTTTTCCCGAACCAGTTGGGCCGGTAGTTAAAATTGCTCCAGTTGTTTTTTTAAGCTGTTTTTCAATTTCTTCCAAAAGGTCTTTTCTTAACCCAAGCTCTTCCAAACCTCTTTTTATAGTTCTCGGGTCAAGTAGCCGCATCACAAGGCTCTCGCCAAAAGCTCCGGGCAAGGCCGAAACCCTGACTTCAATATCGTTTGGAGAGGGACCTGGCTTGGAGAGGGACCCGTGCGTAGCCGGGTCTCCGTTGCGTAGCCGGGTCTCCATTGCCTTTTCCGTTTTTAAGGTAAATCGTCCGTCTTGGGGTGCATCATGGACATTAATCTTGAGCCCGGCCATTAGTTTAATCCGGTTTAAAACTGAGGGGTAGTCCTTTTTCTCAAGATTAAAGATATCCTGAAGGACGCCATCTATCCTGAGTCTTAATCTAACCCCTTCTTCTTCTGGTTCAAAGTGGATATCCGAAGCCCGGCTAGATAAAGTCCCGGCGAAAAGGACTTCGAGTATTTCGGTAGTGGCTATTTTCGAAAATTTATTTTTAAGGTCAGTCAGATTCTTAATTTCTTTTTCAAATTGATTTAATTTGCTAGCCTCAAGTTTTATTATTCCCAATTTTGTTTCTTTGGTTGAGGTTTTTTCTTGAGAAGACGGGCCAGGAGGTCTTGGTTCAATACCCCTTTCTTTAAGCTCTCGTCGCCGCATTTCTTTCAGTTTTTTTTCCAAGTCCGTTTCTTTTGGGGCCGTAATCATGGTTTCTTTGATTTTACCATAAAAACTGACAAAGCCGAATCATAAAAAGTAAATTTACAAAGAGCATATCTAAAATATTACTTTATTAAAGTGAATAAAATGTTTATAAATCTTTTTTATTTTACTTATCCCCTTGACTAATTTTTTACGTTTACTATAATAAATGATGACACTAAAGTCCCAAGCAGTCCGTTAATAAGCGGGCTTTGTTTGTTAAAAATGGACTAATGACTAAAGTCTAGAGACTAAAAAATCGGTCATAAAGCTTTGGTCCTTAGTCTTTAGTCAGTTGTTACTCGATACCAAACAATTCATCTCGGCCATAAAGCAGATTGCTGAAGAAAAAGGAATCAGTGAACAAAGGATCATTGATACTATTGATGCGGCGATTGCTTCGGCCTATAAAAAGGATTACGGCAAAAAAGGCCAGATAATCAGAGCTAAATTAGACCCAGTCAGCGGCCGGATTTCGGTTTGGCAGATTAAATACGTGGTCGAAGGAGTTGACGAAGAGGGTCATATCACCGGTTTTGTTTTAAGAAGGGACGAAGAAGAGGTGCAATCTCGAACCGAAAATGAAGAAGAAATAAAAATAAAATTTAATTCAGAAAAACACATTTTTCTGGAAGAAGCGAGAAAAATAGACCCAAATCTGAAAACGGGAGATGAAATGATTCTGCCTCTGGAAGCAAGGGAAGATTTTGGAAGGATTGCTGCTCAAACAGCTAAACAGGTGGTAGTTCAACGGCTTCGCGAGGCAGAAAGAGAGTCAATTGCCGACGAGTATCGGCGGCTGATTGGTTCTTTGGCTTCTGGAGTGGTCCAAAGAAGAGAAGGCCGGAATGTTTATCTGGATATTGGCCGGACTCTTGGCCTTTTGCCGGCAATTGAACAAAGCCCCCTAGATACTTACTCAGTTGGCCGGAGATTCAGGATTTTAATTTTGGCTATTGAAGAAACATCTAAGGGGCCGATGATAGTTTTGTCTCGTTCTCATCCCAAGCTCTTAGAAAAACTTTTTGAGTTGGAGGTTCCTGAAATTTCAGCTGGTTCTGTTTTGGTCAAAGGGGTGAGCCGCGAGGCCGGCTCCCGCTCAAAGATTGCGGTATTCTCAAAACAAGTCGGCGTTGATCCGATTGGTTCTTTGGTGGGACAAAAAGGCATAAGAGTCCAGACTGTAATCAATGAGCTTTCCGGAGAGAAGATAGACATTATCGAGTGGTCTGGTGACGTGACAAAATTTATTGCCAACGCTATGTCGCCGGCCAAGGTTTTGGATGTAAGAACTTTAGACCCAAATAAAAAATATGCTCTGGTAGAAGTGGCCGAAGACCAGTTTTCTTTGGCTATTGGTAAGCATGGTCAGAATGTTCGTTTGGCCGCAAAATTGGTTGGCTGGAAAATAGATGTCCGTTCGCCGAAAGAAGAAATGAAGGCGGAAGAGGCCGAAAAAGAGGAGATTAAAAAAAATCAAAAAAATGAAGTACCAGCTCAAGAAAACCAAACCCTATGAATTGGGTCTTACCGTCACTTTAGATAAAGTTGACTTGGATTATTACCTTAATGAAGCCAGAAAAAGCCTGACCAATGATTTAAAGATTAAGGGATTCAGGAAGGGCAAGGCCCCTCCGGATTTGGTCAAAGACAAGTTGGATAAAAAACAAGTTTTGGAAACGGCTTTTGACTTGGCTTTCAAACAAAGCTTTGCCAGTATTTTATTTAAAGAGAATTTGGAACTCATTGATGCCGGCACTTTTGAGATTAAAGAAAACTCGCCGGAAAAAGTGATTTTTTCCGTTTTGCTAACAGTTTTTCCAGAACTTAGACTAGGAAATTACAAAAGCATTCCGGTCAAGCAAAAAGACGCCTCAGTTTCAGAAGAAGAAATTGATAAGACCGTAGAATTTATCAGAAGTTCAAAAAAAGTCAGCGGCACCACCCCAATATTAAATGATGACTTCGCCAAAAGTTTAGGACATTTTAAGGGCTTAAAGGAGTTGAAGGAGAGCGTTAGAGAAGGATTAAAAGAGGAGAAACAAGTTAAGGAAAGCCAACGGGTCCAAGCCGCCATTTTAGATAAAGTTGCCGAAGATACTAAAATTGAAATTCCGTCAATCTTGATTGAGAGACAACTGGATCAAATGATGCTTGATTTTGATTCTGATTTGCATCGTAGTGGGATGGAGCTGGGACCTTTTTTGTCAAAAATCAAAAAAACTAAGGATGGATTAAGGAATGAATGGAAACCAAAAGCCAGAGTCTTAGTAAAAAAGGCCTTGATCCTGAAAGAAATCGCAAAAAAGGAAAGCATAAAGGTTGAATCCGAAGAGATAAAAGAAAGAGTCAATCAGTTCCTCGGAAGTTTTATAGATATTGGCGAAGCCCAAAAGAATATTGATTTGCCTAAGCTTTCAGATCAGATCAGACAGGTCTTGTTAAATCAAAAAGTACTGGCCTTTTTAGAAAGAGAAGCAGTTTATATCAGTTGAATTAAACTTACTCCGGTCATTTCTGGCGGTTTTTCAATCTCCATAAGGTTAAGAATGGTTGGGGCAATATCTTGAAGCATGCCCCTTGCCTCCTTTTCTTCTAAAATTTGCTCCTTCTCTATTTTTTCTTTTTTAAAGTTATCACTGACCAGGAAAAGCGGAACTGGATTTGAGTTATGCCTAGTTTCTTTTTCACCACTTTGGATATAAGTCATATTTTCAGCATTACCGTGATCACTGGTAATTAAAATCGTCACTTCTTTAGCTTTGGCAGTCTCATATATTCTACTAATCATTTCATCGACTACTTCAATGCCTTTGGTAGTTATCCCTAAATTTCCGCTATGACTAAGTATGTCTGGGTTGGCAAAGTTCGCGACTACAAATTCATGACTGACTGAATCAAGTTCTTCAAGGATTTTCTGGGTTATTTCTTTAACTCTCATTTCTGGTTTGTCTAAGTAATCACTACTAGAAGGAATTAAAACATCGGTCTCACCCTCAAATTTCTCTTCTCTTAGCCCATTAAGAAAATAGGTCACATGGGCGTATTTTATTGTTTCAGCAATATGAAGCTGCTTTTTATTATTGTTTTGGAGGATTTCTCCAAGCGTGTTTTTGATTTTTTCTCTTTTAAAAATCGGTTTAATTTTTAGGTCAGCCCCATAATTAGTCATAGTCGCAAAAAATAGATTCCTAAACTTTTTTGTTTCAAAATCATTGAACTCCGTATTGGCCAGGGCCTTAGTTAGTTGTTTGGCGCTGTCTTCCCTGAAATTAAAAAATAAAATTCCATCGTTATCCCCAATAACTGAATCAATCTGACCGACTATGGTGGGAGGGATTAGCTCGTCAGTTATTCCTCGATTGTGGTAATTGACAATTGTCTCCATTGGGTTCGTCGTCCTTTCTCCGGTTCCGTAAACCAAAAGATCATAAGCCATTTTGGTCAGTTTCCAGTTATTGTCTCTATCCATGGCAAAATCGCGGCCAATCAAGGAAGCGATTTTAATCCTGGAACCGATAATCTCTTTTTCTACTTTTTCAATCAACTTCAATGATTCTTTTTTCCCGGAATCTTTTCCGTCGGTGAACAAATGAAGAAATACCTCGTTTATATCAGTTTTTAGTTTTAGATATTTGATTATGGAAATTAGGTGTTCTAAAGAAGCGTGAACTGTTCCAGAAGTCAAAAGGCCCATCAGATGAAGTTTGGTCTTGGAGAGGGACCCGGCTTGGAGAGGGACCCGTGCGAAGCCGGGTCTCCGTTGCGGAGCCGGGTCTCCATTGTTGTTTTTTACATGGTTTAAGAGCTTGATAAATGTTTCATTTTCAAAAAAAGAGCCGTTTTTCAAGGATTGATCAATTATAGTTAGGTACTGAATAATAATTCGGCCCGCTCCAATAGTCAGGTGACCGACTTCTGAATCACCTTCTTTTAAGGGAGGCAGGCCAACTGATCGGCCCGATGCTTGAATCAGAAAAAACGGGTAATTTTTTTTGATATAATCAAGAGCCGGAGTTTTGGCCGTTAAGATGGCATTGCCAGTTTTTTCTTTGGACCAGCCCCAACCATCGAGGATGAGAAGAATAACCTGTTTCAATAGTTAAAATTATACAACTCTTTGACTTACTTTCCAATTTTTGCTAATCTTTATAGAGGTCAATTAACTTTGAGATTTAAATTCTAAGTCCATCTAAAAGAGCGGTATTTGGTTTATTTAACCAACCCCCCTTTTCTCTCATGAACTTATTAAAATATGACGTTAGGAATAAGTCCATTACTAATGGCGGTTTTAGCGTTGCTGTTTGGAGGAGTAATCGGTTATCTTTTAAGATACTTTTTAGTTAAAAAACTGGCTGAGAGTGCTAAAGTAAAGGCCGAGGAGCTCATTTTCAAAGCAAAGAACCAGGCCCTTCAGATTTTAGAAGAAGCTAAAAAAGACGAGAAATTAAGACAGGAGCATTTTCTTAAGATTGAAAGTATTCTGTCAAAGAAAGAAAAAGAGCTTGATGAACAAAAGAATCATCTTTTTTCAGAATCAGAGAACATAAAAAACCAAGAGAAGGAGGTTTCTAGCCTGAAAGCCGAGTTTGCCGCCAAAATTGAGCTTCAAGTCAAAGAACTTGAACGTTTGGCCGGCATAAAAAAAGAAGAGGTCAAAGCACTGCTCTTTAAGCAGATTGAAGAAGAATATAAGAACGAGTTTTATCAGAAAATCAAAAAATTGGATAAAGAGGGGAATGAGGCGATTGAACAAAAGGCCAAGGAACTTTTAGTAACAGTAATTCAAAGGTATGCCCAGTCGCAAATAGCTGATGTGACTACGACCGCCGTTTCTTTGCCTTCAGATGAGATCAAGGGGAAAATTATTGGTAAAGAAGGCAGGAATATAAAGGCGATTGAACGCCTGACCGGAGTTGATATAATAATTGACGAAACGCCGGAGACCCTGATTATTTCAGGTTTTGACCCAATCAGACGCCAAATTGCCAGATTAACAATAGAAAAACTTATCGCTGACGGAAGGATTCATCCAGCCAGGATTGAAGAAACCGTTAGTTTGGCTAAAGATGAATTAGAGAAGAAGATTAAGGAAGCCGGTGAAAATGCAGTTTTTGAGATAGGGGTAGGCCCTTTTGATCCGAAATTGGCTTATCTTATCGGCCGCCTGACTTTTAGGACCAGTTTTGGCCAGAATGTCCTTCAGCATTCAATTGAAATGGCTCATATTGCCGGAATGCTGGCTCAGGAGCTTAAAGCCGACGTAGTAGTTGCAAAAACCGCGGCCTTGCTGCATGATATCGGTAAAGCCGTTGACCACGAGGTTCAGGGCACCCATGTTGAGATTGGCCGTCGGATTTTAGAAAAGTTCGGAATAGATAAAAAAGTGATTACGGCCATGGAGTCGCATCATGAGGATTATCCCTATGCTTCTTTAGAAGCCAGAATTGTTCAGGCAGCAGATGCCATTTCCGCGGCTAGACCCGGAGCCAGGCGTGAAACCGTCGAGTTTTACCTGAAACGGCTTGAGGATTTGGAAAGAATTGCTTCTTCATTTGAGGGAGTTGAAAAATCATATGCTGTCCAGGCTGGTCGGGAACTAAGAGTTTTTGTGGTTCCAACCAGGATTGACGATTTGGGGGCAATAAAATTAGCGAGAGACATTGCCAAGAAAATTGAAAGCGAGATGAATTATCCAGGCGAAATTAAAGTTAATGTCATTAGAGAAACAAGGGCAGTTGAATATGCCCGGTAGGTCGAATTTAATATAATTATCAATAACAAAACACATGCCGATAAAGAAAAATCAATTAGTCCAGGCTTTAGCCGAGAAAATGGGGGTGAGTAAAAAGCAAGGAGCTGACTGGCTCGAGGCTTTTACCGAGATGATAACCGGCTATTTAAGGAAGGGTGAGAAGGTTAACATAACTGGTTTTGGCATTTTCAAGGTTGCCGACCGAAAAGCCAGAGAAGGAATCAACCCCAAGACCGGAGAAAAAATCCACATCGCCGCTTCAAAAAAGCCAAGATTCACGGCTGGTAAGGCCTTAAAGGAAGCAGTGAAATAAGCGTTTATAAATAAGTTAGTTATTCGGTTAATTAGTTTTGAAATTCAAAATTAACTAAAATTGCCCAAATTTTGAGGGCAATTTTAGTTTAGAGTCGTTTGAAATTAAGCAGATAATTTGATAAATTAAGTTCTTGCGGGCTGTGGTGTAACGGCAGCACGAGACGTTTGGGACGTTTTAGTTCCGGTTCGAATCCGGACAGCCCGACTGTGTCCTCCGACCTGCCCGCCGAAGCCTCGGCGCAGGCGGGAGTTTTAGCGAAGGAGGAGTGCGGGTGTAGCACAATGGCAGTGCATTAGGTTTCCAACCTAACCATGTGGGTTCGATTCCCATCACCCGCTTTAGGTAAGCCCCCATAGCTTAATGGATAAAGTAACGGTTTTCTAAACCGTCGATCCAGGTTCGACTCCTGGTGGGGGTATTTGAAAACCGCCCATAGCTCAATTGGTAGAGCAGATCCCTCTTAAGGATAAGGTTCCTGGTTCGACTCCAGGTGGGCGGACTACTTTACTTCGCATTGAGAATCTTTATTTTCAGAAAAAAAACTTTGAGCTCCTTCTTTTAAATCTCTTAGATTCTCGATAGTTTTTTCAATCAGAGTTGAATTGGACTCCTCAACTTTAGTAAGGACGTTTTTTGACTTTTCAAGCAGTTTTAGACTCTCGTTGATCTTTGCTTTTTTATCAAAATCCGGATTGTCTATATTTTGACCTACTTCTTTCATCACCTTCTCAATTTCAATGAGATTCTTTTTGAAAGAGTCAAAAATCTTTGCTCTTTGGAGTTCTGGATTAATTAACCCCGCTACCTTATCTTTTGTCGCATGCCAAATATCGCCGCCGTAAAAGGCAACACCAGTTAGAAGAATCAGCGTAAAAATCAGTTTAACTAATCCGGCCATACCAGGTAGTAGAAATTCGACTATTTCTTCTTATGATAAAAATATTCTTTTAACATACGCTTCAATAGTCGACCTCCTTGATTAGTTTTAAGATATTTCTCTCTACGTTTAGCATCTTCTTCATTAAGGTATGCTTCATAATGTGTCAATTGCCATGGGATATATGGCTTTGTTGAAAAATTCAATCCGCGATTATGTTCTAACAATCTCTTCTTTATATCGTTGGTTAAACCAACATACAAATTATCATTCTTTTTACTTTGTAAAACATATACATAGTAGAACATAATCGCTGGTCGAATTTTCACTACCTGGCATAATAATGTTTTTTCAAATTTTTCGGATAAAGCTTCTCTATCTTTTTTACCACTTTTGGCAGAATTTTTAAAACGTAATCCAACCCAGTTTTAGTGGTTTGTCGGCCTAAAGAGAAGCGGATGCTGGAACGGCTAGCTTCTTTTGATAGGCCAATGGCGGTTAAAACATGAGATGGTTCAATTTCATGTGAAGTGCAAGCTGAACCGGCAGATGCCCAAATGCCGCGTTTATCCAGTTGCAAAAGAAGTTGTTCATTTTCAATTCCTGGGAAAGTGAGATTGATTATGTGGGGCACCCGGTCTTTAGGATTTTCAGGGCCATTAATTTTTACAGATGAAAAGTTTTTCTTCAGCTCATTTATAAAGTGTTCTCTTAA
Organism: uncultured Candidatus Saccharibacteria bacterium; assembly: GCA_964361105.1. Lineage (GTDB taxonomy): Bacteria > Patescibacteriota > Minisyncoccia > 2-02-FULL-40-12 > 2-02-FULL-40-12 > CAYHZG01. The sequence goes on along the minus strand of CAYHZG010000002.1, from coordinate 1,060 downwards.
TTTTTCTTGAATGTTATTAGTTATTTGTCTTTTGCTATTTGTTATTTCCAGTGCTTTTGCAAAACCAACAATCAATGGAACTGTTTCAGTGGCCGACCTTAAACCAAATTCCTGGCCGCCACCGTAAATTATCGGTTCAATTTTAGTCCCTCTTTTGATATATAAGGCGGCAACTCCCTTGGGGCCGTAAATCTTGTGGCTAGAGAGAGTCATTAAATCAACTCCAAGATTATTTACCTTTAGATCAAGATGGCTAGCGGCTTGGCTAGCATCAGTGTGGAAGTAAGGATATTCAGAGTCCTTTTTGAATTCCTTTATAATTTTAGCCAACTTTTTTATTGGCTGAAGGCTGCCGATTTCATTATTGGCATAAATAATTGAAATTAAAATGGTTTCCGGAGTCAAAACTTTTTTAAATTCGTTTAAATCAATTAGCCCTTCTTTATTTACTGAAAGATAATTAATTTTAGCTCCGTATTCCTCTAATTTTTTTATTGGTTCTAAAACAGAGTGGTGTTCTATTTTAGTAGTGATGACTTGGGGCTGGGCAACGATCCCTTTAGATGTTTTTATGATTCCAAAGATAGCTAAATTATTTGCTTCCGTAGCCGAAGAAGTAAAAATCACTTCTTGATTTTTGGCGCCTAAAATCCGGGCGATTTTTTCACGGGCATCTTCAAGAGCCTTCCTGGCTTTACGGCCAGAATCATTAAAAGACGACGGGTTGCCGTAAATCTCTCCAAAAAATGGCCCCATCTCTTTTAAAACCTTTGGGTCGCAAGGTGTAGTAGCAGCATTGTCTAAATAGATTTCTTTAGGCATTTTAGTAAATTAAACTTTTATGCCAAATAGTTCCTTTGTGTTTAAAAGGGTTTGTTCAGCGACCCGATTGTAGCTTAAACCCTTGAGCTCTGCAATTTTTTCAGCCACGTATTTTACATAAAGGGGTTCGTTTCTTTTACCTCGGAAAGGCAAAGGAGTTAAATAGGGGGCATCAGTTTCTAGGAGTATTTTTTCAAGAGGCACAAATTTGACTACCTCGTCATACTGGTTAGCAAAA
>CAYHZG010000001.1:0-41292 GCA_964361105.1 uncultured Candidatus Saccharibacteria bacterium | reverse complement strand
TTGATTGGTTTAATGAAAATACTACTTTTGATTCGGTTGTTTACGCCAATGAAGAGATTTCAAGTCTCCTCCCGATATATACTGCCAATAATGTCTTTTATTCTCGTTATGCCAATCTTTTTATAATCCCTGATGCCGAAGTCGAAGAACGTTTTATTTTGAACAACTTTTTTGAAGAATTTGACCGAGATTTTGTGATTGGAAACGAAAGGTCAATTTTGGGAGTTCGTTATATTGATAGATATGGAGACGCAGTTCAGGCTAATAAATGGCGTAGAACTTTAGGTCTTAAATTAAAAGATGAGACCCGTTTGCCGGAAGAAGAGGTTAACAAGGTCTTGGCCCTGGCTACCCGGGTTCAAAAGAGTTCTTTTGAGGCAGCATTAAAAGATTATAAAATCGATTACTTTGTTTGGGACAAAAACAAAGACCCGGGTTGGCGCTTAAATGACCGCAGATTTTTAAAGGCCGTTTTTGAAAACGAGGGATTGGCGATCTATAGTTTTGAATCTATATAGTCTGTTTTTCTAAAAATAAACTGTTGATTTTTTAATTGAGGGACAATACTTTTTCCTTTTGCAAACTCTTCAACTGCCAGTTTGACACTTTCTATCGGATAGTCATCGCCGCCAAGAAATCCCCCCCTTTTTACTTTTGGATAGTAATTATTTAAATCTTTTTTCACTTGCTGATAACTATGATCTCCGTCAATGTAGACGAAATCAAAAAACTCATCTTTAAATTTTGATGCCGCTTGATCAGATGTCTGCCTTATGATTACTACTTTTCCGTCGGAGATTTCATTTCTAAATTTGTCCATAACAATATTGTATCTTCTGTCTTGATGTTTTTGGTCATACTTTTCTTCGGTCCTGTCTTTTAGGCCTGTCCAGGGGTCGATTAAATATAATTTTTGAGGTTTGCAGATTTTTTCAATTCTTTCCGAGAAGACCCCTTCGTAAGCCCCGATTTCGCAGCACACCCCGTTCTTAGGGATTTTTTTCAAGAGAAAGTCTCTGGGATAGGGCAGATAACGATTTATGAAATCGTACGGGCCTTTAAAAAGAGGTTTTAATATTTTTCCGAACCAGTTTTTATTGGCAAAATCTTTCAGATCTTTTCTAAATTTATAGTCGTTTTTATAGAATTTATTGAACATAATATTGGATATAATTTTATTTAATAGGCTTGCCGCCAGTTTCATTTCTGGTATATAGTATATTATAGTTGAAAATTTGTAAAAATAAGAACCAATATCCCGGTCATTTATGATATTGAAAATGGCGGCAGTAAAATTTCTCAACTTGAAACCATCAATGTATTCAAGATCGGTAGTTTTGAATGTTCTGGGGATGCAGTTTTATCGCACCCTCTTTTTTTACTTGCGGCGCGTTTTACGAGCTCCGAAGCGGATTAAGCCTCAATTCGCTCAATATCTTAAAACGCTTGAACGAGATGGAATTTTAGTGATTCCGAATTTTTTTCCCGAAGACGTATACAACGAAATAAAAGAAGAATATCGGCGGTTATCCCTTGAATTCAGAAGAGATGACTCCGAAATACCTTTTCCTCACGTCGACCGGATGAGCTTTCATGATAAAAGGGTTCCCGATTTTCTGAGGCAGCATTTTTTGAACAACCCAATATTGAAAGAATTGCCGCGTTCTTTTCTAAACCGGAACTATAACTTGCGTTTAGAGGCTTATTTGGTAAAAATTTACTGCAATCAAGACGAATTGGCCCTTCCTAAAAACGGAGGAACCAATAACCTGCATTTTGATGCCCCCTTGCGAGTATTGAAAGGATTTTACTACTTGAACGACGCCGATGAAAGAAATGGGCCTTTGCAATACTGCCTTGGTTCGCAAAAAAGAAACTCCTTAAAACGACTTCTTTGGGAGTATAAATTGAGCGTTCGCTATGCGTTTAATCGCTGGAATCCGGATCATCAGGGCGAATATTTAGACAATGAGCCATGGGTAAAAATCACCGAAGGCGAAATCAAAGCGCATGAGCTTAAAGAAAAAGTCGTGAGCGTCAAAAGAAACACCATGGTTTTTGTCAATGTCGGGGGGTTCCATCGGCGCGGCGAATTTTTGGAGCCTGGTGTCCGGGAAACGATAGAAGTCAACTACCGCAATGCAGAAAGCCCTCGCAATGATTTGTATTTTTTGGAGAAAAAATTTAGATCTCTTGCGTGAAAATTCTTCTTTTTTCCTCTACAAACGATGTTACGAATGGTTACGGGAATATTACCCATGAGCTTTGTTCTCGTCTTACTAAGGAGCATGAAATAAAGCTGCTGCTGCCTAAAAAAGAACCAAAATACCCCCATACTGTTTATCCGACAGAGTATGTACTGCCTGATTATATTTACAGTTTTAAGACACCTAAGATTTTGAGTTATGCTTTGTTTAATTATCAAACCGGTGCCGATATAATTCATTCACTGTTTGAATTTCCCTATGCCCTCCTTGCTGCTAAAATCGCAAAAAAAAACAAAAAACCCTTTATCATCGGTACCCAAGGCACATACGCAATCAAACCGCTTTTTATGTGGCCTGAAAAATACTGGGTCAAAAAAGCTTACAATCAGGCCAACGTAATAACCGCGCCTAGCCAATTCACAAAAGATTCAATCATAAATTATTCCGGAACAAAAACTCCGATTAGAATTATTCATAACGGCGTCAATTTTGCCAGATTTCATAAAAAATATGATGTCGGTGAATTTAAAAATAAATTTGGAGACAAAAAAATTCTTTTGACCGTGGGTCAGCTAAGGCCGAGAAAAGGGCAGGATGTGGTAATCCAGTCCTTGGCCGTATTGAAGCGGAAGAGAAACGATTTCCACTATTTGATAGTTGGGGAGGGAACATTTCTTAATTTTTTAAAAGGATTGGTTTCAAAAAACGGCTTAGATGAGAATGTTTCTTTTATGGGGTCAGTTAAAGGAGAAATTCTTGTAAAATACTTTCAGGCGTGCGATATCTATGTTCATACTTCAAGATTAGTTAACTGGAAATTTGAGGGCTTTGGGATAGTCTATTTAGAAGCTTCGGCTTGCGGAAAACCGATTATTGCTTCTGATGCCGGCGGAATTCGCGATGCGGTTTTAGATGGCCAAACCGGTTTAATCGTGTCCCCGGATAATCCGGCTGAAACAGCAAAAGCAATTGAAAAGTTATTGGATGACCGGGAATTGGCTTTTAGACTTGGACAAAATGGCATGAAATACGCAGCTGAAAACGATTGGTCAGTCATCGGGCAGAAATTCCTTAATTTATACGAAGAGTTGATATGAAAAATCTAAAAAATAAAAAAATTCTTATTACAGGAGCTTACGGTTTTTTGGGCTCAAATTTAGTGAAGAGACTTCTTGACATAGGCTCTGAAGTTATTACCTGTGACAACTTATCTCGAAGAGGAGCAGAATTGAATTTTGAAGATTTAAAAAAAGAGTATGGGAATCTAAACAATATTCAGGCGGAAATAAGCGATATTCCTACTTATATTATGAAATTTAAACCAGATTTAATCTATCACTTTGCGGCTCAAGTTGCAGTTACTACAAGCATAATTAGTCCAGTTAGTGATTTTAGAGTAAACGCAGAAGGAACATTTGGAGTAGCTAGAGCTGCAAAGGAATTTAATATCCCCGTCATATATTCTTCTACTAATAAAGCCTATGGAGATAATGTGAATCAGGTATCAATATTGGAAATGAAAACTCGTTACGATTTTAAAGGTGCTCTTAGGAGAAAGGGAATAAATGAAGAATTTTCAATTGATGCGGCGCATCATACTCCATACGGGTGTTCAAAATTAGCTGGCGAATTATATGTAAGAGAATACGGCGGCTTAGTAAATAGATTCTCTTGTATGTATGGAGAGTGGCAGCATGGCATTGTAGATCAGGGATGGCTTTCGTATTTTATTATGCAAAAACTTAAAAATAAACCAGTAACTATATTTGGAAATGGGAAACAGGTTCGGGATATGCTATATGTCAGCGATGTGATAGATTTATTGCTTTTAGAAGGCAGTAAATTTATCAGTAGCCCGGTTTCCATGCGAAGTGAGGTTTTTACAGTCGGGGGAGGGTATAATAATACAATTTCTCTTTTGGAGTTGTGTTCAAAATTAAAGATAAAGCCAAAATTTAGCGACTGGCGGCCGGCAGATCAAAAAGTTTTCTACTGTGATACGACTAAAGCTAAAAAAGTATTAGGCTGGGCTCCTAAAGTTTCGGTAGATGATGGATTAAGCAAGTTATATAAGTGGACTGAGAAAAATATCCAAAGATTAGGATAAATATGAATAAAGTTTTCATCCATACGAATAATAAACAGTTATTTGGGGCGATTTTAGCTAAGTACGCCCTAGAGAAAAACTCGATTAATAAAAACGCTTTTTCTATTGAGTTTATAAATGTTGATGAGCTTGAAGTTTTTAAGAATTTTAGAGGCAAAGAGTATTTAAGGGATGGAAGGGCGGTAAAATATGATTCCAATGATTTACAATCTTTTACTTTAAGCCGCTTCATGCCGCCGGAACTGACGAATTTTCAAGGCCGGGCCATTGTTATTGACCCTGATATTTTTAACCTGTCCGACATTAATGAGCTTTTTAGTCTTGATATGCAAGGTCGCTCGATTGCCGCCTGTCGGAAAAAGGGCGCTTGGGATACAAGCGTGATGTTAATGGATTGCGTCAGATTAAAGCATTGGCGAATTGATGATATTTTAAAAAAATTAGAGAACAAAGAGCTTGACTATTCGGATTTAATGACTTTGAATGCCGAAGATCAGGGCACTATTTTGGAAATCCCGAGAATTTGGAATAGTCTGGATGAATTAAAAGAAAATACTAAAATGCTTCATACCACTAATCGTCTGACCCAGCCGTGGAAAACCGGATTAAAGATTGATTTTACCAGAAAGAAGCTTCCGAAAATTTTAGGCATTTTCCCGCGAGAGCCGCTTTTGCGTCTGCTGGGTAGATACCCAATGACTTATCAGCCCCACCCCGACAAAAATATTGAAAGATTTTTTTTTAGTTTAGCCAGAGAAGCATTAAAAAAAGGAGTTATTACAGAAGAGCTTGTGAATAATGAAATATCCAGAAAACATTTAAGACCTGATTTTTTTAGAGTTCTTGAATCACTCAATGCCTAACAATGCCAGAAAAAAAATAAAAGAACTTTTGAAAAAAGAAATTTTAGCCGTCCAAAATCTTTCAAAAGTTATAAATTCCGACTTTGACAAAGCGGTCAACTTAGTCAATAAAGCCAGCGGCAAGGTGGTCGTATCCGGGGTGGGCAAGTCAGGTCACGTCGGAATGAAAATTGCCGCCACTATGACCAGCTTGGGTATTCCTTCGATTTTTCTCAACCCCAATGAAGCGCTCCACGGAGATTTAGGGATTGTTTCTGATGATGATGTGCTGCTGGCGATTTCTTTCAGCGGTGAAACAAGAGAGCTTATAAAAGTCGCCCGGCATTTAAAAAAGCACGGCCTGGTTGTTATTTCTATTGTCGGTGATAAAAATTCGCCTCTGGCCAGGATTTCTAACATAAATTTAAATATTAAGATAAAAGAAGAGGGCTCGCCTTTTAACTTAGCACCAATGGCCAGCACGACCGCGACTTTAGTTTTAGGCGATTTATTGGCGGTGGCTTTGAGCATCAGAAGAGGATTTACCAAAAAAGATTTCGCCGATTTTCATCCGGGTGGAACCTTGGGTTTAAAATTAACCAAAGTCAGCGAGCTTTTGGCTAAAGGATCGGCTATACCTTTGGTTGAAGAAAAAGTTAGTTTCAAAAAAGCCCTCGAAGAAATTACTAAAAAGAAGTTTGGAATCACTGCTGTTGTCAATAGACAAGGCAGGTTAGTCGGAGTCATCAGCGACGGCGATGTCAGACGTTTTCTTTTATCCGGAAAATTTTCAGAAGAATCTCTGGCTCGGGACGCCATGACAAGAAACCCCAAAAAAGTTGATGAAAACAAAACTCTCCAGGAAGCCACAGCTTTAATGGAACAATATAAAATTACTTCTCTTTTCGTGACCGACAAAGCCGGAAAGCCGGTAGGAATCATTCATCTCCATCAAATTATTGAAGAAAAATTAGGATGATGCTTGATAATTTCTCCAAAGATGTTTCCATCATAATTTTAAGCTGGAAAGATACCTGGCTTTTACATGATTGGTTTGATGTGTTTTTGAAATTTCAAACGTCAACCAGCCCCTCAGTCGAAGTTTTTGTTTGCGATAATGGTTCCAATGACCCTGAATTTGATAGAGTGGTTCAAAAATACGCCAAAGCTGGCAATTTCCATTTTTTTAAAAATCAGGAGAACGAGTTTATACCAGCGATAAACAGATTTGTGCCGATGGCCCAAGGTAAATACATAATGCTTGCCGCGCCCGGAGCCCCCTTTTTAACCGATGTCATCGGAAACTTGAAAGAATTTTTGGACAAAAATCAGGATGCCGGCGCGGTTTCAGCGAAATTCTATAATCCCGACCTGACTTTTCAGAATGTTTATAAAAAGCATCTTAATTTATTTTCTGAATTATTTGAGGGACGGATTTTTATGACCAGAAAGTTGGGTCTGCATTTTTTAAAATTTTTTAATAATTTTTCAACTATTAAAGATGGCTTAGACCCTCAAGAGCCGTTTTTAGTAGAAAAGACCCATCTCTGTGCTTTTATGTTAAGGAGAGAAACATTGAATGACGAACCGCTTATTGAACCAAAAATCCCTCTTGGTCCCTGTGACGGCGACCTGTGTCAAAGAATTTACAAAAAAGGTTTTAAGATATATTGTGTTCCGGGCGCAAGGTGTCTTCATCACCGAGCGGTTTCTGTCAGCCAGCACGGCAGAGATATGATGTATAAATACGCAAATCTGGGCACTCTGGCCTATTTTAAAAAATACCATCCTTTTCAATTTATATTACTGAAACTTCTACATATTATTGATCAATATGTGCAGCATCGCCGGCTTAGTAAATAAGAAAGGAGTAGAGAAAATGATTGAAGTTCAAAAGCACCGGGCTCCTGATGAAGAAGGAGTTTTTAAAGATAAAAATATTGAGCTTGGAATGGGGCGTCTGAAAATTTTAGATTTAACCTCACCCGGCCTTTGCCTCTATCAAGATGAGGCAATTGTTCTTTCTTATAACGGCGAGATATATAATTTTGTTGAATTAAGAAAAGAGCTTAAAAAATTAGGCTGGGAGTTTAAGACTACAGGCGATACCGAAGTTTTGGCGAAGGCCTGGCGCCAGTGGGGATTGAAAATGTTTGATAAATTAAACGGAATGTTCGCTTTTGCTATTTATGATAAAGCCAAAAAACAAATTATTCTTGGCCGGGACATCGCTGGTGAGAAACCTCTTTACTATTTTCACAAAGGTAAAAATTTCGCCTTTGCTTCCGAAGCAAAAGCCTTTAAAGAAATAGTTCCGCTTGAGTATCAGCCGGACCGTTTTGCCGACGCCTTTCAGCACTGTCATATTACTACCCATTTCAAAAATGTCTTTGAGGTTCCTCCGGCCCACTATCTCATCTACGACATCAATAAAAACAAAACTTCCATAAAGCCGCATTGGGAGTTCAAACCCAGAAAAATTGCTCTTAAAACGGCGGCCGAAGAGCTTGAAGAGCTGCTTACCGACGCCATAAAAATCAGAACCCGAAGCGATGTTCCTTATGGCCTTTATTATTCTGGCGGTATGGATTCATCTCTGATTGCTTCTCTTTACGATTTTGAACACCGTTTTTATTTTGACAACACCGAGGACTGGAAAAACGATTTTTTTAAGAATGTAAAAAAAATCGTTTGGCATCTTGATTTTCCGGTTGGCTCGCTCTCTTCTTATCCTTTATGGAAACTGGCTGAACAGGCCAGTAAAAAAGTAAAAGTTGTTTTATCAGGAGAAGGAGCTGATGAGATTTTCGGAGGATATGTCCGTTATCTGCCGATTGCTCGCGAATGGTCGCTCCAGCAAGCTTATCCCTCCTATAAGTATATCTTTAGCAAGTATTTTCCGAGCCATTTGGACGGATTTAGCGAAATAACTGCTCGAAACAACAATTTGGAGTTTGTAAAAACCAAGCTTAAACCATTTTTTGAAATGTTTGATGACCCGATTAATGCCATGGGTTTTGCCGATTTCAAATTGATTATGCCAAGTTTATTGCAAATGGGTGACCGTATGGCCGGTGCTTTTGGCCTTGAAAACCGCTGTCCTTTCTTGGACCGGAGAATAATTGAGTTCGGTTTCAGTCTGCCGCCGGAATTTAAAATCCAGGGCCTTGAACAGAAAATGATTCTGCGCAATATTTTGCAAAAACGAGGGATCATGACGCCGCTCAAAATGGAGAAACAAGGATTAACGATAGTATTTAATAAATGGTTCAAACGGAACGACTGGGACCGAAGTTTATATTTCAACCTTCTTAAAAAACACTGGCAATCTAATTTTCTTGATAAAAAAATAGAAAAAAGTTAGGATATTTTTCATATGGCTAAAGCCCTTATCACCGGAGTCTCTGGTTTTATCGGTCTTAATTTAGTGGAAGCTTGCCTTCAAAAAGGCTGGCAAGTTGTCGGCGTGGATATTCAGCCTTGCGGCCTGAATCAGCAGAATTTTTCATTCTTACAAAAAGACGTTCGTAACCTTAGCTTAGATGAGTTAAGCGGTGTTGACTATATTGTTCATCTCGCTTTTGTTACCAATATTCCGAATTCTGTTCAGCGTCCGATTGAAACGACCCGGGATAATATAGAAATGACTGTCCGACTTTTAGATTTGGCGACAAGGGCCGGCGTAAAAAAGCTTGCTTTTCCGTCTACGGCGTCTCTTTACGGCAACAATCCCACTCCCTGGAAAGAGGATATGCCTTCAGACCCGATCGAGCCCTACAGCTGGCAGAAATTATCTTGCGAGCATCTGCTCAAAATGTGGAATAAGCGATACGGTTTGCCGACCATAATTTTGCGTCTGTTTCAGGTCTTTGGCGAAGAGCCAAGACCTGATTCGGCCATGGCGGCATTTTTCCGCTCTAAAAAAGAAGGCCGACCCATAACCTTAACCGAAACTACAGCTCAGTCGTCTTTTAGGACTGGCCAGAGAGATTTTGTTTACGTCAAGGAAGTAGCAGAAGCATTTGTCAGAGCTCTTGAATCGGACAAAACCGGAAATGGTGAAATCATTAATGTCGGCACTGGTAAGGTGACAGCAATGGAAGAAGTCGCCAGGGCAATCGGCGGAGAGGTTATTTTTATTCCCAAACGAGGTTATGAAGTGGAGCGGCACGAAGCAGATACGTCCAAAATCAAAGAACTTTTAGGCTGGTGTCCCAAGGTTGACGTTATTGAATGGCTCAATCAGTTCGTACCGACGCTAAAAAATGAAAAAGCCGATTAAAAAATTGACTTTTGATTTTTTCGATTTCAAATGGAAGAAGGTGCCAAGCTGGGCGCGCGATACCGAAGAAATGTATCGGAAATGGTATCTTCAGCGCTATGGTTATTTTACCTTCGCTGGACTCCAAAAATTTTTAAGTGATAAAAACAGCATCCTTGAAGCCGGCTGCGGCTTGGCCCGGGACTCTAAAATGTTTGCCGAGCTTAATCCAAGAGCCAAAATTTTGGCGATGGATCAGAGCCCAAGCGCAATTAAAGTAGCCAGTGAGACGCTTCGGCCTTTTAAAAACTGCAGCGTTATCAGGGACGATATAACAAATTTTAAATACTCTGGAACATTTGATTTTATCTCCTGCGATCAGGCCTTGCACCATACTCCGAATCCAGCCCAAACATTAAGGCATCTTTACAGATATTTATCTCCGAATGGAGTGATTAATTTTTCCGTCTGCCGAAAAAAAAATGAATATCGTGATTTTGTTGACGACGCTATTATGGATCGGGCCAGAACCTTAAAACCGGAGGAACTTTGGAAATTTTCAGAGGTAGTGACCCGTTTCGGGGAGGCCTTATACAACTTGAACCTCAAAGGCGTTATCTTCAAGAATAAAAAATACGAAACTCTGCAAAGATTTGTCCATAATCAGGTTTTCAGATGCTGGTATAGTCCCAGCATTGATTTTAATTTATCAGTGTCGTCAAATTTTGACTGGTTCTCTGGTAATCCCAGATTTAACTCTGGTGAAGTCAGGAAAATGATGAAGAAGGGCTTGGGGCCGCATAAGCTCTTGAGGTTCTATGAAGATGATGCTACCATCTCGGTGTCAATTAAAAAATTATAATGAATATCAACCGCAAAAAAATTTGTCGAATCTGCGCTTCGCGGAAGTTCAAAACTGTTATTGATTTTGGCGAGAATCCTTTGGTTAATTCCCTGCTTGAAAAAAAAGAACTGGGAAAAGAAAAAACCTATCCTCTGTTGGTAGAGCAGTGTCAGAAATGTTTTTTGGTTCAGGTAGTAAACCCTATTTCTTCAAAAAAAATCTATCAAGACCAGGATTATCTTTACTACACCGGCGACATGCCCCAAGAAAGTCAATATATGCAGGCCTTTAACGGCTTGGTGGCTGACCTTGAAAGAATGACCAAGCCCGGCGATTTTATAGTGGAAATCGGTTCAAACGATGGAACGGTTCTTAAAAAGTTCAAGAAAAGAAAACTGCTCGGCATTGACCCGGCCACCAACGTGGCCACCAGAGCCATTGCCAGAGGCATTCCCACCTTGGCGGCGGAGTTTAACGAACGGACCGCTAAAAACATCGCCAAAGAGTTTGGTCAGGCCAAGGTGATCGGCGGCGCCAATTGCCTGGCCCACATCGATGACATTCACTCGGTTCTTAAAGGTGTTAAGGCCCTCCTGACCAAAGACGGCATATTCTGGGTTGAGTGCAATTATTGGCCGGGAATGGTAAAAGAAAAACATTACGCTCTTATCTATCATGATCACTATTCCTATTTTTCTCTTAAAAATTGGGTTGACCTTGCCAAGATGCACGGCCTTAAACTTTTTGATGCTTATGTTACCAAAGCCCAGGGCGAGGGTCTTTCTTTGCGTCTTTACGCCGCTCCTGCCCGTCCGGCAGGCGGGTACGATAAAAAACCGACCAAGAGATTCTCATCTTTATTAAAGGAAGATAAAAAATATAACAATTACGAAACCGCGAAGCGTTACCGCTACGAGGTTCTTGGGGAAGCAAAGAAGCTCGGCGATTTGGTCAAAGGATTAAAGGGAACAGTGGCTGGTTACGGTGCGGCGGCTAAGGGTTTTTCCATTCTTAAGCTGGCTGGGTTAGACGGAAAGCATATTAAGTTTTTAGTTGACGACTCGCCGGCCAAACAGGGCAAATATTCGCCGGTTACCCATATTCCCGTAATCTCGCGGGCCGAGGCCGAAAAAAAACTGCCCGACTATTTCATTATCTTGGTACCTAACTACGCCAAGGTAATTATGGAAAAAGAAAAGGAATTCCGAAATCAAGGCGGAAAATTCGTTCTGCCGGTAGCTCCGATTAAAATCGTTTAAGTTCCTTCTTTTATAAAATACTACTAAGAGTATCTTTAATATCGGCTTTTGTGTGGAATTTTTCTGCCGATTTTTTTAGGACATTTTCCTTCGTTTCAGATATTTTCTTCATCATTTTGCAAATTTCAGAATCCAGAGTTATTTTTGTTGCCATCCCTTCGTCCACTAAATCGTCTGCCTCGGTCGTGCTTGATTCTAAAACAGCAATCGGGATGCCTTTTTCAACCATTTCATAAAGCATAGTGGAATAGGTGCCGGTAATAACGTCAACGGTTCTTAATTCAGAGTCAGTCATGGGGCCGACGATTTTAAAATCGGAGTGATTCAGAAATTGGGCCACTGATTTCTTCTGTTCTTCTTCTGGAATGTCCTGCCTAAGGCGATAAAGAACTTTCGTCTTTGGGCAGGCAAGGAATTTTTCGACATAAGCGTTTATCTCGTATTTTACGGCTTTGACTTCGTGAGGAATGAGGACTGCCATTATTCCGTCATCAGTCCGATGAATAATATTTTGAGATTGGTCAATTGATCCCGGTTTGCCGGCAATCCGAATCCGGTCTTGATAGTAACTGAATGTCGGGCTTAGGGAAATAATTTTATTTTGCCAATATTCATTCCAGACAAAATACGAATCCGGAATCAGGCATTTTTGAGGGGGGATCTGGTAATTTATCCAACCGACAAGGTATTGATTGAAACGGCCGTGCTGGAAGCCGCAGGTTTTTACCCCGGCCAATTTGGCGGCTAAAAGCAACTCGTGATAATATCGGACATCATCAATGGCGAATAAGAATTCCGGCTTCAGTATTTTAAAAAACCATTTAAACAGCTTTATTTTTAAGATTGAGATTTCGGCCCGCTTGGAAAATAATTTCAAAATTCCTTGAGCGAATGATCTTTCTTTTTCTGAAAAATCAGACCAGTTTATCTGATTGAGCTTAATATCGGCAAAAAATTTTCTTTTAAAACGCGAAGTCAAAGAAAAAACTATATCGGCATTTTCAAGATAAAATATTGGCCTTCGCCTAGCCAAAAACCGGTTAATAATCCCGCGATTAAAAACGGTATGGATTATTTCGCCATAGGAGATATTTCTTTCATTGAGAAAACGATAGAGCTCATTTATGCGCAAATCAGTTCTGAAAGGTCCCTGGACAATGTCGTTGGAAAAGACAATCACTCGCGGCCTTTTTATGAGAAATATGATAAAGGAAACCAGAGAAATTCCAAGAATGAAAATCTTTTGGATTAAGTCTTTAAGGGGCGCAAAAGCATAATTTTTCTTTCGTTTTTTCGTTCTGCCGTCATCAGCATGAAACCGCTGGATTTCTTCCCAAAGTATCTGCTGATAAAAACTCCAAAGAGAATATCCGTGGTAAGAATAAAAATCATAAATCGGCCGGTCTTGGATGCGGATTTGATTCATTTTTTTTAGCAAAAAAAGCGAGTCTCCCAGTTTTGAAATCATGGCTTCAAATATATCATTTTTTGCGATTTAGACAATAATCCATTATCCTTATTTGGTATGTGCGGGATAAATGGATTTAACTTTAAAGATCAAGGTCTGATTGAAAAAATGATCCAGAGTACCAGACGCCGTGGGCCTGATGGCCAAGATTTTTATGTTGATGACGAAATCAGCTTAGGCCATAATCTTTTAGCTATTACCAATACGCCTGCCGAAGGCCGTCAGCCGTTTCTTTCACCTGATAAAAACTTTGTTCTCATTTATAACGGCGAGATTTATAATTACAAAAAATTAAAATCAGAACTTGAAGCCAAGGGTTATAAATTTCATACTCAAGGCGATACCGAGGTTCTTTTACAAGGTTTAATAGAAGAGGGGATTGATTTCGTTAAAAAATTAGACGGCATGTTCGCCTTTGCTTTCCTGAATAAAAAAGCAAAGAAGCTTTATTTAGCCCGCGACCGGATGGGCATGAAACCGTTTTATTATCATTATAACGGCGGAAAGCTTATTTTTTCTTCCGAATTAAGAGGAATTTTGATTCACGGCATCGACAGGAAACTTAATATTGAATCTTTGAATATTTTTTTTATTCTGGGTTACGTGCCTGGTCCAAAGACATTGATTCAGAACGTTAATAAAGTTTGTCCCGGCCAAATTTTAATTTTTGATTTACAAAACAAGACTTTGGATGAAAAGTGGTTCGGCGGTGAAGAAAGGTTTGACGAAAATACTGAATTTAATCCTGACTATCTTAGGGAGAAAATTGGTAAATCGGTTTTAGCCCATACCATGGGTTTAAGGCCATTTGGTCTTTACTTAAGCGGGGGACTTGATTCAACGGTAATTTTGCATGAATTGGTAAATAACGGTGTAGATATTGTCAGAACTTATACTACCAGATTCGATATTAATAATGAAAGTTTTAATGAGGATGCCGATTTTGCCAAACGACTCACCCAAGATTATAAAATTGAGCACCACGAACTTTTAGTTAACGAAAACGATTTTATAACCGCTACCGAAAAGGTTTTTGAGACGATTGAAGAACCGCGGTATAACCCTTCGATTGCCGCCTACTGGCTTCTGGCAAAATTTGCGGCTAAAGACATTGTCGTGGTCTTGAGCGGCAACGGCGGTGATGAATTATTTTTCGGGTACCCAAAGTATTTTGAGTCCAGAAAGATTTCAAACCGTTATAGAAAATACCCCTCGTTTTTGATGAATCTTTGGCATGAGATTAATTTTTTAAGAAAAAAAAGGATTAAATTCGGGCATTCTCTAAAATTGGATCAATCCTTAGACCGCTGGACTTATTTGAATAAAGTTAATTTTGTTTTAGACGATAAATTATTAAAATTCCCGTTAAAATCAGACCTTCACGATTTAAAAAATTACTTGGCCTCAATAAAGAATCCGATTATTTCCCAACCTTTAGAAGATATTGAAAATTCAATTGCAGAATTAGACCGGCTTTTTTGGCTGGCCGATGAAGAGTTTTTAAGAACGGATAAAATCACAATGAACTTTGGGATGGAAGGCCGTTTTCCTTTGTTGGCCAAGGAAGTGGTCCGATACGCCAATAGTATCCCGTCTGATAAGAAATTAGCCGAAGGCCAGTCAAAATCGCTCATTAGGCAAGCTTATAAAAATCATCTCCCCGATTATATTATTAATAAGCGTAAATCCGGCTGGCGGGCGCCGATTGTAAAATGGATGCATTCAAAATTCGGCAAGATGGTTAAAGAAGTTTTATCCGACCATTACTATTCGCCTACTTCCCATCTTTTTAATCTAAATTCAATCAGGAAAAATTATATTGATTCAATCCCAGAATTTACCAGTGTTAATATAAAAAAATTTATGCCGATTTTTGCTTTTCAAATCTGGGCCGAAAAATTTAAGATCAAGCTATAATCCAAATGAGTTTTTTAAACAAGTCAAAACATTATTTCAAAGATATCTTCAGATATCCCAAGATGAAAAAAGCGGACGATGATTATGACGCTTATTGGCGGAGCCGGGATATTGAAGCTGGGTTAAACAGTTTCCAGATAAAGAGGGTTATTCTCTTAAGGCGCGAAATAGACAAAAACGATTCAATTTTGGATGTCGGCTGCGGCGATGGCCGGTTTTTGGATTATCTAAAAGAAAAAAGCCATCAAGGTGAGTTGCTGGGGGTAGATTCTTCGGATTATGTTTTAGAAAAAGCTAAGAATAGGGGATTGGTGGTAATAAAAAAAGACATCCGCGACGTGAAACAGCTTTCAGATTTAGGTCCGCCAGTTGGCGGATTTGACGTTGTTGTTTTATTTGAAGTTTTGGAACATATGGCTAATGCCGAGGAGCTTTTGGAGTGGGCCTATGGCCACTCGAAAAAGGCGGTCATTTTTTCTGTGCCCAATACCGGGTTTGTCGTTCACCGGCTGCGTTTGTTATTTGGCCGATTCCCGCTCCAGTGGCGGGTACATCCCTCGGAACATTTGCGTTTTTGGACTTTAGGAGATATGAAATGGTGGTTAAAAAGTCAGAGTTATAAAAATTTTAAAATCCGTTTATATGAAGGAGTGCCTATTTTGAATCGTTTATGGCCGTCCCTTTTTGGCCAGGGGATACTTGTTGTTTTAAGAAAGTAGAACTATTTGGTTATCTTAACTGCGTTGGAGTACTTATGTTTAGGGTCAGTAATTGGCAGGATGCGGATTATTTCTTGGATGCCTTCTTTCATATCAATCGTCGGCTTGAAGCCGGTGGCAGCTAATTTTTTAAAGGATACATTATAAGTACGTTTGTCCGGGTCTTCCCAGCCATCACTCTCTTTTATTTTTGCCTTAGTTTCTTTGGCTATAATTTCGGCGATTTGTTTTTTGGTGTAATTTAGAGAATCAGCGCCGAGATTATAAACTTCATTTTTCATTTTTCCCCCGTGTTCAACAGTATGAATAATCGCCCGGCCAAAATCCCGAACGTGAATAAAAGGGCGAATGGCATTGGCTTCGTATAGCATCATTTTTTTATCTTTAAGGGCGCTTATTGTGAGTTGGTGGGGGAGTAGATCTAATCGTAAGCGAGGCGAAGCGCCGAAAGCCGTGCCCGGCCGCAAAGCGGTACAAGTCGTCTTATCCATTAAAATCAATTCGGCTTTTGTTTTATTACGGCTGTAACGGGTGATTGGTCCGAGCGGAGTTTCTTCGGTGCAGATTTCATCAATGACTCGGCCATAGTTTGATAGTGATGATGCGAAAATTATATGCTGGTTTTTACTAGTAACAGCAGCTAAATTTTTAGCTCCCCCAATATTTGTTTCGTCAGCCAATTTCGGATTCATGTCGCAGGCCGGAAAGCCGACAATCGCGGCCAAATGAACGATTGCGTCCTGCCCCTTTACTGCTTTTGCCAAAGCAGCCTTATTTCGAACATCACCTTTAATGAAATGGAAATTCTTTGATTCAAAAAATGGGATCAAGACATCACTGTCCCACAGCAGACGGTCAAAGACAGTAACCTCATAACTTTTTTTAAGCAGTTGGGGGATTAAGCTTGTTCCGACATAGCCGGCCCCGCCGGTGATTAAAACCTTTTGTTTCATATTGTTTTGCTTGTCCCGCACATAAATTGGACTATTTCAAGCTGTTCTTAAGACGTTCTTTTAGTCGACGGAAACCTTGACCATAATACTTAAGCTTCTGTTCGCGGCCAAAGGCATCATCTTTTGATTTATATATTTCACAGTAGACGAGTTCGAAAGGTGTATCTCTTTTGGTTGAATAAATTTTACCGGCATTATGTTTTAGTAAACGATTTTCTAGATCATTTGTACAACCAAGATATAACTTTCTATTTTTAACACTTTTTATTAAATAAACATAATACATGTCCAATTTATGTGCGGGATAAATAGTATTCTATTGTTTTTTTAATTCCTTGTTCAATCGACGTGAATTTAAAATCCGGGTATTTAGCCCGGAACTGGGCATCATCTAATATTTTTATCGGCGCGCCGTCTGGCTTTGAAGTATTAAAAACGAATTGAGCGGGGTAATTAAGTTCGCGGGAGGCCATTTCGGCTATTTCTTTGATTGAGTAGCCTTTTTTCTGGGCGAAATTGACCGGATAAATTTGCTCCGGCATTTCTACGGAATCAACCAGAATCTTTGCCGCGTCTTCAACATAGACCCATTCCCGAATTGGTCTGCCGGTGCCCCAGATTTCAAATTTTTTATCGCCGTTTTTTTGAGCGGTCAGAAGCCGGATAATGATGCCGTTCATGGCATGCAATTTATTGGGGTCGGTGCCGGCGCCGGGACCGTAGCAGTTGGACATAATCCAATTTACTGATTTAATGCCGTGCTGTTTGTAAAAAGATTCAGCCAAAACATATTTAACTCTTTTTTCCATTCCCGAAGCCAAAACCGACTCATGAACCGGGCCCGAAAGCCACTCTGATTCTTTGGCCACGGTCGCATCTCCAGGGTAAGAGCAATTACCTAATGCGTTTATGACCACTGCCTTTGGGCAAACTTCAGCCACAGCCCGGTAAAGGTTAAGAGCCATCTGGAAAGTATCGTAAGCCACTTCAGCGGCATGCTGATTGACATAATGAACACTGCCTTCGTGGCCGGCGCAGTCAATAATGGCATCTGGCTGGATTTCTTTTAGTTTAGCGGAGAATTGAGAGTAGTCGCGAATGTCGGTTCCTTCGCGCCGCGAGATTGAATGAACATTATACCCTTTTTCTTTAGCCAACCGGACAACATGGCTTCCATGAAACCCGGTGCCGCCAAGAACAACGATTTTTTTCATAGGTTTAAGTACTTTACTAAGTTTTTAATATTTTTTCAACTGCATCATTTAAGTTTTTAGCGTAAAAATTTGGTTTAGTGCCCTTTACTTTTGAGCCAAGTTTAACTGTTTTAGTTCCCGTCAAGTAGCCAGTTAATACATCAATATGTTTGTCTCCAACAAACCAGCTTTTTTCAAGATTAATGTTATGTTCAGATGCGGCCTTAATAACCATTCCAGTTTCTGGCTTGCGACAACTACAGATATTTTTTGGATGATGAGGGCAATAGTAAATGCCATCAATTTTTACGCCTGATCCATCTAGTTTTTCCATCATATGATCATGAATTTTATTCAAGTCATTATGAGTAAATAGTTTTCGTTCAATGCCGCTTTGATTCGTGATGACGACGATTTTATATTTTTTTGATTGGTAGATTTTTTTAAGAGCATCTAATACTCCTGGTAGAAATTCAAACTCATTGGGAGTAGTGACATAAGTTCCTTCTTTATTTTTATTAATAGTTCCGTCCCGGTCTAAAAATATTGCCGGCATTCTTGTTTTATCACTAAAAATAGTTTGTTTTTTAAAAAATGGATCAGGAAAGATAGGGACGATCTTTATTTTTCCTCCATATGATTTAATAATACTGGCTTCTTTGCTGTTTTGGCCCCGGTCAATAAAATCACAGTAAACATCAGGCTTAATTTGATTTACTTCTTTATCTGGAATCATGCTGTCA
The DNA here is from genome assembly GCA_964361105.1 of uncultured Candidatus Saccharibacteria bacterium. Lineage (GTDB taxonomy): Bacteria > Patescibacteriota > Minisyncoccia > 2-02-FULL-40-12 > 2-02-FULL-40-12 > CAYHZG01. The sequence goes on along the minus strand of CAYHZG010000001.1, from coordinate 22,779 downwards.
AAAAGTGAGACATGATCTATAAAATCTAGCTTATTTATTGTTTCAAGCCGTTGTTTTTGGCTAAGCTTAGTATTAACGGCTTTGTCGCTTGAGACGAGTAAAAAAATGATGTCACCGTATGATTTAACTTTTTTTAAATATTGCAGAGTTCCGGAATGAATTTTATCGAATATTCCGTAGGTTAAAACAACCTTTTTGCCGGCGGTTTTAAGTTTTTTTCTAAGATTTACCAGTTGAGGCAAGGTTTTTAATTTTGATTTCATTTTTAGTATTCTTATCATAATTAAGATGTTATCTCAATAAAAAAGCGAGCTCCGAAGTCAAAGGCCTCGGAGCTCGGTGTTAGGCAGAAGGTTCTAGTGTCAGAATGTAGTTTAGGGCCTGCCGGGCGCACTCTTCTGGTGTTTGAACGAAAGTCAGGACCTTGAGATGGGGGACCTCGGGCGGATGGAATTGAGACTTGTTGTAGCAATAGTGTTCATAAGTCTGCGATCCGCCGAAGTACCCTTCGGTTACTCGTTTTTCCAGAATAGTCCTGATTCGAGATTCGTCATCAAAGCCAGGATAACACCAGATTACTTTCAGCGCTGTGTCTGGGTATGGCGATAGCGCTTCACGGAGGAACTTCCATGAAGTCGGGCTGGTGTACAGAAAGGTAAGCATCAGGTGTTTACCCAGCTTGGCGTGGGTAGCTGCAGCCCGGTGGGCAATGTCGTAACAGAGCGCCATTTCTTGTTGATTTTGACGCCGCGCTTCTTCAGTAGCTTCCCAGTTTGGATTGAATCCGCCGACAGCGAATTGCCGCGTCTCGTCGCTGTCAATCAAATGCATTGGGATGCTTTTTCTTAGTTCCCGAGCCACTGCGCTTTTCCCTGAACAAGGCCACCCGCAGATGACCACGATTGTCGGCTTTTTAAGCACTTTTATCACCTCTTTTCTGTTTTGTGCTAACCTCTTTTAACAAAAAGAGTAGTTTTTGTCAAGATATTTTTAGTCTTCAACTGCGATGCCCCAATAAAGTATTCGGTGCGGGGCTTTGGTTATTTCTTGATAATGAGGCGTGTTTGGCGCGACCGCAACGAAATCACCGGGCATAACTTTATAAATTTCATCTCCGACAAAATATTTTGCCTCACCTTCTAAAACGTAATAAAGCTCCCACATTGTCGGATGGCTGTGGCAGTTGTCTTTCATACTGCAAACTTCGCTGAATTCGCTTTCTGCCACTTGCATAATACGAGGTACGACGCCTTTGGCCAAGAAAACTTTTTTAAGAAGAGGAATATTTTTCCCGTGGCTGGTTAGTTCTTTTTTTAGGTCTTTGCCTTTGGTAAACATTTATTAAATTAATTTTGGCTTTTCAATCGATTCTATAAAATGATTTAAGTCAAATTGAGGTTTTGTTTGGCAGCGGCGGTGGTAGCAAGCCAAACACCCTTTTACCGGCAGAACTTTTACCCCTGTATCATAGAGTTCAATTTCCCAGGGTGAAGTAGGGGAGAAGAAAGCGATTATTTTTTTATTCAAAGCCGTAGCCAGATGCATTCCCAGACTATCGCTGGTTATCAAAATACCGCAGAGATTAATAAGAGAGGCGAATTGCATAAAGGTTTGATTCCCACTGGCGTCAATCACATAAGGCAGTTTTAATTTGATTTTTCTATTTCGTTCTATCTCTTCCGGTCCGCCCAGAAGAATGATTTTTGATTTAGGAAATCTTTCTTTAACTTTTTCAATGACTTTGATTGTGTCAGTCATATCCAGTTTTTTATGAAGCCATTTTGTCCCGGCACCGGTGTTTATACCGACTACAAAATCACCCTTTCTTATATTGTTGAGGTGGGAAAATAATCGGCCGTATTCAAGGTCATGGCGGGAAAGAGTTAACTGGGGCCGTTGTTGGCGATAAGACAGTTTGAGCATTTGATAGCAGAGTTCTTGGTAGGTTTTTCTGTTTTTGGCTTTGAGGATGTCTGCTTTTTCTTTCCCGAATCTGGAAAGAAGCCCTAAATCAAACCAGGGCCGCGAATCTTTGGTATAGACGAGCTTGTCGCTATTAGCATAAGTACCGAAAAGTCTATCAGTTTTCATTAAAGAAATCACTTTTGAAACCCCTAAATCAGCATCCAGATCGATTATTAAGTTGTATTTGTGGTTTGAGAATAATTTGTGGTCGTCAAAAACAAAAATATTCCGAAGGTATGGATTCCCCCGGAGCAAATCAACATGTTTTTTTTCAGTGATCCAGTCAATAGCCGCTTTTTTATATTTTTCCTTAAGCCCTGGCAGGATGGCCGTGGTGCGAATGACATCTCCGGCTGCGCCCAGTTTTACGATTAGTATAGTCATAAAAATTTACCCGGATTTTTTCCTTGTTCTTCTTTAAGCCAGTTATAAGAGCGTTCATAGCCAATATCAATCGGCGGGATCGAATCTTGGGAAAACGGTTTTTTCAGACCCACCCTTCTACTTAATTGCCAAAGCCATATTTTACCTGATTGAATTAGTCCGGGTTTGGCAAAAGATTTTATTTTATTTGAGGTTAGAGCCAGATAGGTTTTGCTGTAAAGATCAATTTCTTGTTCCACTCTTTTTCTTAAAAGTTTAGTGTTGCTTTTTTTATTTAAAATCCAGGCCCACAAAGGGCCGGTGTACCAAGCAAGATTTATTCCTCTGGTGCTGGTGGTCCGTAAGGTGAACTCGCCGTCAGTGTTTCTGAAGAAGGGATTGAATAATCCGGTAAGGGCAAGGGAATTTTTTCGGAGCATCAGGCCAAGGCCGCAGAAAGCAAAGGGTGTTTTTTTATCCTTCCACGACAGGTATTGTTTGAAAAAATCTGTTTTTTTAAAGGGTTGAGCATGGTGCCAGTGCACCGCAACGCCATCAGTTCCCAAAAGATCGTACTCTGGATGTTCAAGCATGAATTTTTTGCATTCCTGAATAGCCGGATAATAAAATACGTCGTCGTCTGAAATTATTTTTATAAGCTCGCCCCTGGCTTTAAGAAAACATTTATTAAATCCGTGAGCTTCATTTTGGTCAGGTTCGGAAATAAATTGATGGATTTTGCCGGCTTGATAAAGCTGGCCAAGATATTCTTTTGTCCCGTCAGTGCTGCCTCCATCTGCTACAATAATTTCCTCATCTTCTTGGACATTTTGAATTAGCCGCTCCAAAGCTCCTTTAAGATAAGGGAATTTATTTCGGGTAGTTATCACATATGATAGTTCTATGTCGTTCATTAATAATATTGATTGTAGGGAAAAGCCGCGAAATGTCCATTCGCGGCTTAGTAGATTTCCGCATCAGCCGGCACCAGTTCCCAACGAGTGATATCATATAGATATTCTCGTTTGGGATTCAGCACTTTGACGCAGAAATAACGTTCTCGAGCCAAAGGTTGGGCATCGAGACCAGTCAGAACTTTATGGAGCGGGGTATGGGGCAGGGCCCAGGTTGATATTCTAACTTGACCTCTTTTTGACAGAGTTTCTACCGTCAGAGCAAAGAGTTTTCTCATTTCTGTGCCCTGGCCAGCCAGCTGGTAGTTAACAATATCCCAGAACTGTTCGCCGGTTGTAGGATCGGTGAACAATTTAGCCACGACGTAAGAGCCGTCTGGCAGCCTGATTCGTTCATAGCGGTATCTGGGATTTTCATCGTACCGCCACTTTTCATACTCCGGCCCGCCTTGGTAACGTACCATTTTTTCACCAGGCGGGACGTTGGTTGTTTGACCAATTGATGACAGTTTTTGGATAATCAAGTCATCAATTTTAGCCAGGGTGCGGAGGCCGAATGCTTTTTCACTGGCAACTTTGCCGCTCCGATTCGGCAAAACCGTCACTACCTCAAGATCTGGAAAATGTTCAATCGCCTTTACACCCAGAGCTCTAAAGATCCCCTGATTTCTCCATTCTGGCGCAACCATTAGGTCAATTAGGTGGCCTATGACTGTTCCGTCAGTGAGAAGTCTTTTTTGAACGGTGAACGCTCCGACCAAGGTGCTTTCAGAAAAGGCGCAGTAGCACACAGTCGGGTAAAAAGAACCAAAGTATTGCCACAAAACCTGGGTTTCGTCTTTTTTCCGGGGGTATTGGGCGTTAAATAGCGCCACCAGTTGAGGGACGTCTTCTTTTTTGGCTGGTCTGTAGGAAATTTCCATGTCGACTCCTTGGAAAGAAACTGAATTGATTTTTACCACCCCTTTTTAATAATGTCAATTATATATTTGATTTTTTTTTCAGTTAGGCCGTCATGAACCGGCAGATTTATTTGGGTTTCGTTAAACTTTTTATTAACCGGTAAATTAGTTTTATATTTAGAAAATACTTTATGATGGTTAAGGCCGAATGTATCAATTGTCGTCGGTATGCCTTTATCTTTCAGGGCTCTAATGAAATTATTTCTTCGCTCCACATGCAGGCCAAAAAGAAAATAAGCGCTTTTGCAGTAGTTATCTTCTTTGAAAAGTTGGATGCCGGGAATTTTGCCGAGTGCTTTTTTATACATCGCGGCAAATCTCTGTCTCTTGGCAATTCGTTTTTTGAAATTTTCAAGATTGGCTGAGCCAAAGGCGGCCGCATAATCATTGAGATGATATTTATAACCTATTTCAGAAATATTAAATATTCTTTCTCCAAGAAGTGACGGTTTAGCCTTTTCTCGATTAATCCCAAACCAGCGCAATGTTTTTGATTTTTTAGCATCTAATAGATTCTTAGAGCAGATAGCGCCGCCGTCCCCGGTAGTCAGATGTTTAATCGCTTGAAACGAGAAACAAGTGAAATGAGATAAAGAGCCGATTGGTTTTCCTTTATAGGTTGCGCCCAGGGCCCTCGCGGCGTCTTCTATAACTATAAGTTTATGGCCTTTGGCAATTTTATTTATTTCGTCCAGGTCGCAAGGATAGCCATTCCAATGAACTGGGATTATGGCTTTGGTTTTTTTGGTTATTTTTCTTTTGATGTCTTTTGGGTCAATATTCCCGGTGTCATATTCAATGTCGGCGAAAACCGGTTTAGCGCCAACATACAGAACCGCAAGGCCGGTGGCAATAAAAGTCTGGCTTGGCAGGATAACTTCGTCGCCTGGGCCAACTCCGGCTAAAACAAGAGCCAAATGAAGGGCGCTGGTGCCGGAATTTACGGCCACGGGATTAGTCAACCCCAATTTCTCCGATAATTCTTTTTCGAATTCCTTTACCAATTTCCCTTCGCTTAAGAAACCAGAATCCAAAACTGATTTTACGTTTTTAAAGGCCGAAGTATGGATATAAGTATTGAATAAAGTGATTTTTTTATTCATTTTAATGAACTTAATGAATGCAAGTATGTAATTATTTCAGAGACGCCTTTTTCCAAGTTTCCATCAGGCTTAAATCCCAAATCGCATATTTTTTTATCGCTTACGTCTAATTTAAGATTTGTGGGTGGGGCATTGACAAATGAAATTTTCAAATCGGGAATAAATTTTTTGATGGCCTTGACCGTTTCTTCGACGGTAAAGTTGCCGGTAACAACGTTGTATATTTCATTATTGAATAAATCGTTTTTCAGAAAAAAGATTATTGCCCGTACGGCATCTTTGATATACAAATGCGGTCTTTTCTCCTGCCACGTTTCTTTCCATATATTTAAGGTCTCACCCTTGACTGCCTGGTAAACCATTTGATTCAGTGAGGTATTAAATTTCATTGCCGGCGAATAGCCAAATGTGCCCGCTGGCCTGAGAATGGTAAATTTAAGGCCCTTTTTGCCAAGCTCTTGAAGATATTGCTCTCCGGCAATCTTTGTGGCTCCGTAAGGGCTATAGGCTTTTAAGTTTGAGCAGGTTTCATCTATGAGCGGTCCGGGACAGCCGTAATGATGGACCGTTGAAGGGAAAAGCAGTTTTATATTAAGGGTGAGACAGGCATCGGCTACTCGCTTTAAGCCGTCGACATTAACTCGATAGTATTCATCTGGTATTTGTTTGCTTTCGGCTATATTTGATTTCCCGGCCAAATGGACCAACTTCGCATCCGGCTTGAGAATTTTTTTGAAATCGAGGGCAGTAATGTCACCATCAACTGCAACTGCTTTTTTAAGTAATGGGGTTAAGCGAGATCCGAGTGATCCGCGGGCGCCGGTTATATATACGATATCGTTCATAATAATTTTTCAATAAAGTCAGAGAAGCTTTTTGAGAATGCGGCACGGGTATGATATTTTTGGGCGAACTCTCTGACCGCATCTGATTTGTCCAGAAGCTCTTTTTCAGACAAATTCATAACTTGGCGAATTCGATTAATCGTATTACCGACGATTTCCTTGGCTGAGTTGCCTTGAACCTGGTATCCCAGATGTTCGGCTCTGACAAAAGACGTCGGCGTGACAATCGGGATAAGGCCGTTATGGAGGACTCGGGCAATCGAGCCCGGGCCGCCTTCGGCCGCGGATAGATAAACGGTTCCGATACATTGGTCGGCCAGCGAATCAAAATCTTTTGAAGTCAGATCATAACGTCCCAGCTCATGTATGTTTTTATGTTTTGCCAATATCGGTTTGGCCCACTCGTAAAACTTCGGTTCTTCTTTAAGGTTGGCAACGATAAAAAGCTCTGCCTCCGGAATTTTACAGAATGTTTCAATCACTAAATCAATTCCTTTATGTAAAGCCCCGCCGCCAGAAATCAATAAAAATTTATTTCTTGTCTGTTCAATATTTTTTTTCTGATAGGGAGGCACAGAACAGCTTGAAATATTTATTTGGATCTTTTCGGGTTTGGGGCTGAAAGAACTTATCTGCAAATCAGTGCCGAAATAAGTCAGGTAATCTGTATGTTCATCCGAGAGAATGCTTGGCTGTTGTCTGTTTGCAGGTATGACCCGACCGGTGCGTTCTTTGAACCATTGGATGCGTTGGAGTTCGGCTCTGTTCCACTGGAGCCAATGGTTGCCCGTGGCCCAGTAGACTTTTTTTGATCCGGGGGCAGAACCTATGTCTTTAAGGTTATTAGAACTGTCAATGATTATTGAATATTTATTCCAGTCGGTGCGAAATGGTTTCCAGACATCGCAGAAATCAACAATATAGCCGGCTTTATTAAGGAGTTTGACCATTTCTACAGATTCCCAATATATCGTATGTTTATTAAAAATCGGATCATCCAGAGCGACTCCGCGGACATATCTATCTATTCCAGTTACGGCATAAATAATAAGAGCTTTGGGGCTTGAAGCAGGTAGTCTGTCTGAGCCAATATCCGGGTAGCTGATTCCGCTATCGGCTCCGCTGGGAGAAATACGCGATGCGGCCTTTCTAAGATAGCGAGAGATCGTGTATCTTAATTCTTTAATAAATTTGTCAGGTTTTATATTCAAAGCAGTAAATTATATCTGTTTTTCGCTGAGGTTATAAATTTTATAGAAATGCGAGTCCTTGCTTTCAAGAAGTTTTTTAGGATTACCTTCTTCTATTATTTTCCCGTTTTCTAAAACCAAGAGCCGGTCAGAGTTTAAGATGGTCGATAATCGATGGGCGATGACGAAAATCGTCATTTTATTTCGAAGGTCATTGATTGATTTTTGGATTAAAACCTCTGATTCGGTATCAATGGCGCTGGTGGCTTCATCAAGGATTAAAATTTCCGGTTTTCTGGCCAGAGCTCTAGCTAAAACAATACGTTGTCGCTGCCCCCCGGATAACTTAACCCCTCTTTCACCGGCTGCGGTTTTGAATTTGTCCGGCAATTTTTGCACAAAATCGTAGATATTGGCTATTTTTGCGGCTTCAATAATATCTTTCTCGGTTATAGAGTCATCATAGAATTTTATATTGTTTTCTATTGTATCATTAATTAGAAACGGATCTTGGGGCACATACTCTATTTTTTTCCTCCATTCATCAATGTCGATTAGAAACACATCCTTGCCGTCCAATAAAATTTTGCCTCCGCTTGGAGTAAATAATCTTAAGATTAAGTCGGCAATCGTTGTCTTTCCGGCTCCGGAAGGACCGATCAGCCCGACCATCTCTCCCTTTTTTATGGTAAAACTTGTTTGAGAAAGAAGAGCTTTTCTGTCTTTGTAGGCGAAGTCCACTTTGGAGAATTCTATTGTCCGGTCAAATGAAAAAGATTGCGAACCACCTGACCGGAGGACACTGTTTTTTTCTAGATTTATCTCCGCATTATTTTGGTACTTGATTACCGTTTTTAAGTTAGGAATGACCTGGCTGATGTGATGAATATTGCCTTGAATTGTTCCCGTGAAAGTAAAGATTTTCTGAATCAGATAAATCGTTGCGGCAAATGAGCCGATGTTGAAGGCGGGCGAGGAATAGGAGAAGCCAAAGATCAAAACGATGAATATCAAGCTAACCGGTTCCATCAAGACATTACTGAAGGCATTGTAGAGAGCCATCTCTTTTCTGATATTTTTTAGGCCATTAAAGTGAACTTCGGCTTTTTCAATAACCTTTTTTTCTATTCCCATTGCCTTTATGACTTTTGCTCCGATACTGTTTTCATTAATGAAATGGGCGATTAACTTATAGATTCTGGTTAATCTTTCGCCGACATTTTTTGCCCGTTTGAAGAACAATTTTAAAGAAAGAATGATAAATACGCCAAAACCGATTGCGGACACGGTGATAAGGGCCGAAATGCTGTAGGCAATAAAAGCATAAATTATCAGACTGGCCACGGCTAAAATTATGGTGCTGATTAAAAATATCAATTGGGTGCTTTGATTGATGTCCTCGGTTAATACCTTTTCAAGATATCCCACTTTTTGTCGGCTTAAGTATGGCCATGAGGCGGATAAAGTTGTTTTAAATAACCGAACTCTTGTTTTATTTTCAAAGTCAATGGCAGTTTTGGCATTTATGTATTGAGCGATTAAATTCAGCACCGCTTTAGAAAAAAACAATACGACCATCATTATTAAGAGAGCCGGGATGCTGTATTGGATATCAAAAAGAGAAAATACCCGGCGGACCGATGTTGAGATAATATCGGTCGTTTGGCCGGTTTCGGTGACAAAAGAAACCAAGGGAATAAGCGAACCAATCCCAAGTCCTCCGACCAAGCCGCTTAGGAAACCGATAACGGTAATGATTAAAAAGTTTTTTTTATAACCGAAAAACGCTCTATCAAAAAGATTCCAGTAGTACTTTATATTTTCGTAGTCTATGAACATAATAATAGATGTTTATTATTACAGATTTTTGATGGAGATGTCAAATCAGATTGATTTGTTTTTAGCAGTTGAATATGATATTTTAGAGTAGGTTTTACCTTTACAATTAGGGTAAGTGTTTATTCTGGAGGAAGCCCATGAAGATTCGAGAGTGGTTTGAGGGTACTAAAGTTCAGAACCATCCGGCCTGGCTGCGCCGTTTGATTAAGGATCCGTTTTCTGTTCCGCCGATCTATTGCGAGGTTTCTCCGGCCGGAGGTTGCAATCACCGCTGTCTGCATTGCGCTCCTTCCATCCTGGAATTCAAGTACAATTATCTTAGTCTCCCGGTCTTAACCAGATTTTTTGGGGAAGCCCGGGAGTTAAGAGAGGCAGATCCGGATGGATTGGGCATCAGAAGCGTTCAGTTTGCTGGCGAAGGCGAACCGATGCTGGAGCCGCAGCTCGGCAAGATATGCGAACAAGCCCGAATCGCCGGAATTGACGTGGGAATGCTCTCCAACGGCGTGGCCTTCACTGAAAAACGCGCCGAGGAAGTCCTCCCTTTCATTAACGTCTATCTCCAGTTCAGCGTTAATGCCGGAACGGCCGAGTCTTATGCCAACTTCCATCAGGTCGATCCGGGTGATTGGTCGCGCCTCTGGGACAACATTAGGCGGGTTGCCAGAATCAAACGGGAGCTCAAAAGCAAGTGCGAGGTTGGGGTCAACATGACCGTGACCGTGAAAGGAGCGTTGAACAAAAAAGGAGCGCGGGTTAAGGCAAACTGGCCAGAAGCCGAAGCCCTGATTCAGAGGACAAGGGATGCCGGGGCCGACTATGTTTGCTTCAAGCCCTATAGACAACCGCCCCAGAACCGCGAGACCTTTGAACTCTATGGCGACATGAGCTATGAGCCGATAATGGATGAGATTCTGGAGACAGGCGAGAGGCTCCGTGAGCGGTACGAAACTGATGACTTTGAAGTGGTCTTTCGGTTTAGCCGCTTCAAAGAGTACGAAATGCCCGACCGGGGCTACCCGGTCTGTCATGCAACGCCGACCCTGTGGTGTTATATGCAGTCCGACGGGCTTTTGGTTTCCTGTTCGGGTCACTGGCTGCCTGCTTCGAAAATGGCTCAGTGGCGGGAGAGTCAGTTTTACCTCGGCAACATCAAGGAGCAGGGCTTCAGAGAAATCTGGTTTGGCGAGCGCCGAGAGCAGCATCTTGAGTCAATGAAAACATTTGACATCAGTGTCTGCACCAAAAGCTGCCATCCCGACCACGAAAACCGCTACCTGTATTGGCTGCTCAACCTCCAGCCAGAAGAGCAGGAGGCGGAACTTCGGCGACTTGAAGCTAATCTTGCCGCTAAGGGCTTTCCCCATCGCGGGAACATTATCTAAGTTCCTTCACGCCCCCCCATGCTCCATTCGTGAGTGTGGGGGGTTTGACTTAAAGATAATTTAAATAAGGAATAATCCGCTTGAAAAAAATATTTATTAGTGTAGGATAAAAAAGAATCATATGCCCGAGATTAATCTTATGGATTTTTACCCCAACCTTGATAGAGACGTTGATTGGCGGGCGAAGAATATTACTCTGGAACAGAGAAAGGCAGCAAGTAAGTTCGGTAAAGAATTTTTTGACGAGGATAGACTCTACGGATACGGCGGCTATAAATATGACGGCCGTTGGGTAAAAATTGTTGAAAAATTCAGAGATCACTACAAACTTGACGCTTCAAGCAGTGTTTTGGATGTCGGCTGCGCCAAGGGCTTTATGCTTCATGACCTTATGAAACTTATACCCGGCATCAAAGTGGCTGGGATTGATATTTCCGAATATGCCATTGATAATGCCATGGAAGACGTTAAGCCGTTCATTCAGGTGGCCAACGCCAGGAGCTTGCCTTTTCCTGACAAGTCTTTTGATTTGGTAGTTTCTATTACCACTGTTCACGCTCTTCCTCTGGAAGAATGCAAACAAGCCATCAGGGAAATTCAGCGGGTATCGAAAAAGCACGCCTTTATAACGATTGATGCCTGGCGCAATGATTTGGAAAAAGAGAGGCTTTTCAAATGGGTCGTGGTTCTGGGCGGGACCATCATGCACGTTGATGATTGGAAAAAACTTTTTAAGGAAGTCGGTTACACCGGCGATTATTATTGGTTTTTTGCTTGAGGCGCATCTAAATTACAGATGAAAACCAAGGCAGCAGTTCTAATAAATATTGGCGGGCCGCTTACGATAGAGGAATTAGAAATTCCCAAACTTCAAAGAGGTCAGACGCTTATTAAAGTGCTTTTCGGAGGTTTATGTCACAGCAACGTTAACGAAATTAAAGGAAGAAAGGGAGCTGAATTTATTCCTCATTTGCTCGGCCACGAAGCCTCGGGTGAGGTTATGGAAATTGGAGACGGGGTTTCAAAGGTTAAGCCTGGTGATTACGTGGCTTGTACTTGGGTTAGGGGAGCGGGCCTTGAGGCGCCTTCGGTCAGATACCAAAGTAGCAAAGGCGCGGTAAATGCCGGCGCCTGTTCCGTATTCAGCGAGTATGCCGTAATTTCCGAAAACAGACTGGTCGTTATTCCGAAAGCAGTTGAGCCACAAATTGCTTCACTTTTGGGATGCGCGGTCCAGGTCGGGGCGGGCATTGTTGATAAACACCAAATAAACGCCGGCCATAGACTTGCTGTATTCGGTATTGGCGGTCTTGGCGCTAGTGCCCTGATGAGAGCCGCATCTTTAGGAGTCAAGTGCCATGCTTTTGATATTGTGCCGTGGAAATTAAAGTGGGTGAAAGAAGAGCTCAAGGTAATAGCCATTAACCCAAGCGATGCCGAAATAGAGGGGCTTAAAGGGACCTTTGACTATTCGATTGAATGTAGCGGCAGCAAAACGGCTATGGAAATGGCCTACGAATTTTTGAAACCGACTGGCACTGCCATTATTGCCGGTAATTTGGAGCCCGGCACCAAAATCTCCATTGACTATTGGGGGCTTTTAACCGGCAAAGTATTAAGGGGCACCAGGTTTGATATGTGTTTTCCCGATCAAGACATACCTTTCTATGCCAAGATGTATCTTAATGGTTCTTTGCCTATCAACAAATTGGTTAGTAAGATTTACGAATTAGATAACGTTAATGCTGGCATAGATGATCTTACGGCCGGCCGACTGTTGCGGGGTGTTATAAGATGTAGTAAAAAATAAAGGCGGAGCCACAATGGCTAAATCAAAGATAATAATTTTAGGTCGCCGGGGATTTTTGGGGAGTTGTCTCTATGAAAATTTTTCCAAAGATGGAGAACACGAGGTCGTGGGCCTTTCGTCAGCCGACCTTGATCTTACGTCCGAAGAGGCAATTCCTAAATTAGTCGGGATTTCGGGTCAAAACGCCGTGATGATTATGGCGGCCTCGGCCTTGAATAAAGAAAAGAGTTATGGCGCATTTTGGAAAGAAATCGCTATGTTTAACAATTTGGCCAACCCAGAGTTGTTAGGTCACGTAAAGCATTTTATTTTGGTAAGCTCAACGGCAATTTATGGTCATCATTCTGATGTTCCGATTGTTGAATCGAGCCCGGTCAAGCCGGATGATATTTACAGCACGGCCAAGCTAATCGGTGAGATAATGTTTAATCGAGCCTGCCAAGACTCTAAAGTTAATTTGACGATTGTGCGGCCTGGAATTCTTTACGGTCAAGGCGACAACCGAAGCCCTTTGTTCCGGTTTATAAACGATGTCTATGCCGGTCGGCCGATTGAAATGCACGGCGATGATTCTACCAGGTTGGTTTGGCTTCATAAGGAGGACGCTTGGCGGGCTATCCGCTCGATTATTAATGAAGGCAAAACCGGCGATTACAACATTATCGCCGACGGCAACGGCACCTCTTTGAAAAACCTGGCCGAGGTAGCCTTTAATGTTTGCGGGAAAAGAACAGGAATCAAGATGGTTCAAAATGCCAAGATTTCTCCGAATTTGAGATTTGACTTGTCGAAGTTTTCAGCCGACTTTCCCGGGTTTGAATTCACCAGGCTCGAAGACGGAGCAATGGAGTATCGTCTGAAGGCAGTTTAAATTATGAAAAGAAAAATTTTGACTAGGCACAAAGCAGTGGTTATTACCGCCGAAGGCTTTGAGGATGAAGAAGTGATTTATCCGGTTATTCGTTTAAAAGAAGCTGGCTTTGAGGTTGATATTGCCACTAAAGGAAAGAAACTGGTAAACGGAAGACTGAATTTCCCGCTTGAATTAGTCGTTAAATATTACAGTACCTTGGTTGACTCCACCGCTCTTGATCCCAAAGATTATGATCTGGTTTTGATTCCTGGCGGGTTTGAGGCGCCGGATCGGGTGAGGCAGACCCCTGAAGTTTTGGAATTTGTAAGAACGATGGATCGTCATAAAAAAATAATTGCCGCTTTCTGCCACGGCCCTTGGGTTTTGATTTCAGCTGGGATTTTGAAAAATAAAAAAGCCACCGGCTATCCCGGTATCATTGACGATCTTAAAAATGCCGGCGCTATTTACGTTGATAAACCAGCGGTAGTTGACGGGCATATCATTACGGCCCGTCATCCCCGAGATGTTGGTGATTTAATGAAAGCTATCCTGGCAAAATTCAAATGATTTTAAGATTTGATCAGACTAAGCTTGATAAAGATTATCTGGCTGTCCGGCCTTACAAGGTTACGGCTATTGAGGCTAATTTTTCGGAATTGATTGTAAACAAGCCCTGGGGTAACGAATACTTGGTGTATCGAAATTCGGAAGTTGAGGTTTGGAATTTGTTTATAAAGCAAAGTGAGGCCACTTCGATGCATTGTCACCCCAATAAAAAAACAGCCCTGGTTGTTTTAGACGGAAAAGCCCGGCTTTCATCCCTGAATGAATCGATCGAGCTGTTACCTATGTCCGCGGCCATTCTGGATCCAGGCGTTTTTCATTCAACCCAGGCAGTTTCTCCGGGCGGAGTCAGGATTCTGGAGTTTGAAACCCCCCCGATGAAACACGATATTATTCGCTTGGAAGATAGGTACGGCCGGGCCAATAAGGGTTACGAGGGTTTAAAAGAAATGGAGACCGCGGCTGATCTTGCCAGATTCTCCGTCACCGAAGTCAATATTACAAAAAATTTCGGTGGCAAAAACATTTGTATCAAAACTCTAAAAAACGGCGAGGATTCGGCCGAGATCAACCGAGAAAAGATTGGTTTAGCCGTGATCCTGGGCGGTCGCATTGTTTCTAGGCAGGGAGATGTTGTATACGGGCCAGTTGATATTTTAGAGAGGGAAGGGCTCGGCGAGTTGGACAAAGCCGTCCTTGCCGACCTGTGCCTTCTGACCATTAAGCGGGTTAGCCCAGCAAGATGAAAGTTAAAGCGATTGTTTTTGATTTCGATGGTGTTTTAGCGGATTCTTTTGAGCATCTCTACGGCTTAAATAAAGAGGCGATGGCCAAAATTGGGATCAAACTTTCCAAAATAATGTATCGAGATTTTTTTATTGATAATTACCATAGCGGTGTGCGTAAATTTATAAAAAGCGACGCGGCCTACGGCAAGTTTTCCGAGTTCAGGCATCAGAATTTCGGGAAATACTATTCGGCGGTTAAACTCTTTCCCGGCATGCCTGGTTTTGTTGAAAAGATTAGCCGGGCATTTGCTTTAGCTGTGGTTTCGTCTGGAGAGAGCCGTTGGATCAATAAGTTATTCGCCGGCGCTAAGATTAAGGGATGCTTTTATTTCGTTGGCGCCGGCGATAATCAAGATAAGAGGAAGCAAATTAATCTGGCTTTGGAGCGGCTCAAAATTTCCCCTCAAGAAGCGGCAATGGTTAGCGATACTTGCGGCGACCTTGAACTGGCTAAAAAACTGGGCCTAAAAGCAATAGGCGTAAGCTGGGGCTTTCATTCGCCCAAAGAGCTTCGTTTGATTAACCCTGACTTTATTGCCAGAAACCTGCCGCAGTTATATTCTTATTTATCACCATAAAATGAAACTTTCTGACTACGTCGTTAAATTTTTGAGAAATCAACTGGGCATCAGGCATGTTTTCGGCATTGTCGGAGGGGCCAATGGCCACTTAGCCGACTCGTTTTTCAAGAATCGGAATATTAAATTTGTTTGTACCCAGCATGAGCAGGGAGCGGCTATGGCAGCAGAAGCCTATGCCAGAGCGACCGGCAATATCGGGGCGGCGCTTGTGACATCAGGCCCCGGAGGGACTAATGCCTTTACCGGTCTTTGCTGTGCCTGGACCGATTCGGTGCCCTGCATTTTTATTTCGGGCCAGCTGCCGCTATCTTTGACGACCGACGGCCGGACCATCAGGCAACTTGGCGTTCAGCACATAAACATTATCGAGGGAGCAAAGCCGTACTCTAAATATGCCGCCATGGTCACGGATCAACGGGACATCAGATATCATTTGGAAAAAGCGGTTTTCTTGGCTAAAACAGGCAGAAAAGGACCGGTTTGGCTAGACCTGCCGACTAATCTTCAGCACGCCCAAATTGAACCCCAAAAACTGACTGGCTACCAGGAAGCAGATAGGGCTCTTTCAGATGGTTTGCCTAGCAGCGAAACAATAAAGCAAGTTTTGATGATGCTCAAAAAAAGCCAAAGACCTATAATAATTGCCGGCCACGGGGTCAGATTGAGCGACCCCCGTCGCGGTCCGGCTAAACTCCTTGCTTTATTAAACAAATTAAGATTTCCGTTTATTTTAACTTGGAATGGCCTTGATTTAATCAGTCATGACCATCCGTTTTTTATCGGCTCGGCTGGCGTAATGGGTCAACGTGGTTCAAACTATGCAATAGCCAATGCCGATTTAATCATTGCCATCGGTTCAAGACTGGATACCCGCCAGGTTGGCAATAAACCAGACCTTTACGCTCGGTTAGCCAAAAAGGTAGTTATCGATATTGACGAACATGAGTTGGGTAAAAACTTGTTAAAGATTGACCTTCCGATTGTCGCTCCGGCTGATAAATTTATCGAAGCCCTTACCAAGCAAATAAAAATCAACAATATTCCAGATGTTAGCGACTGGCTTAAGAAATGCCGTGAATGGAAGGCCAAGTACCCGGTTGTCCTGCCCGCCTATTATAAAACTAAAAAGAGAATCAATTCTTACATTTTTATCCAGGAACTTTGTCGAAACTTAAAAGATGATGATATTGTTGTAACCGACATGGGGACGAGCTTAACCTCGACGATGCAGACCTTCAAAGTCAAAGGGCGACAGCGGATATTTACCAATACCGGTTTTGCGCCGATGGGTTACGGCCTGCCCGGAGCAATTGGCGCCTGGTTTGGCGGCGGGGGCAGGAGAATTATTGGTATATTTGGCGATGGCGGTTTTCAGATGAATATCCAAGAACTACAAACAGTCGTGCATTATAAAATTCCTTTAAAAATATTTATTCTCAATAATGAAAGCTATTTGACCATTAAGCATACCCAAGAAATGTTTTTTGATCGCTATTATTCTGGTTCAGAACCCAAAAGCGGTTACAGTGCCCCGAATTTCACAAAAATCGCCAAGGCCTATGGTGTCGTGGCTTACCGATTGGGCGACCTTCGAAAGCTCCAGACGATGATAAAACTCATGCTTTCAGCCAAACACTCAAGCTCGCCGGTTTTATGCGAAGTGATGATGCCCGTGGACCAGCCGCTGATCCCTCTTTCGGTTTTGGACAAATCGCGTGGCTACTTAGGTTCGCCGATTGAAAGAATGTATCCGTTTTTGCCCGAAGAAGAACACCAGAGCAACATGCTTATTGAACCTGTTTAAATTGACTTGATTCGATAGGTTTTGTTTTCCTTTATGCTTTTGATGATTTCTCTGGCAGATAGTTTCAGGTCCTTGGTGTATCTTACGGCACAGCCAGCTTTTATAGCCAGAGCTTTTTCTTTGAGGTATTGTTTAGCTCTGGAATTTATGTAATCCGGTCCTCGGATGTAGTAATCCGGCTTCAGTAAATTGAAAAACTTTATCCCGGAGCCGTTATGATGGGTATTAATAGTCACAAAATCAACTGGTTCCAGCTGGCTGACCATATAAGCTCTTAGTTTTTCGGAAAAAACTGGCCGGCTCTTGTCCTTCCATTTTTTGACAAAAGCGTCGCTGGCCACGGATACCACTAAGACATCGCAGAGCTTTTTGGCGGATTCAAAATGCTTGGCATGACCGGGGTGCAAAAGGTCGTAATTGCCGTTGCAGTAGCCGATCTTTTTATCTTTCTTTTTTAATTTCTTTATTTCCTGAACGAGTTGTTTAAAAGATAAAATTTTGTTCATTTTTTATGGCTGTATTCCAGAGGGAGTTTTTGAATTTTTGACCACGATTCATTAATCCAGGTGATGATACCATCAAGGCCGCTTTCAAGCTCAATTGTCGGTTTCCAGTCGAGTTCCCTGCTTGTTTTGGCAAAATTAAGGTCATAGGTATCATCCTGGCCCGGCCGGTCGCCACTTTTCTTGACTGATTTTTCAAAACTAATCCCAATTTTTTTGCAAATCATAGAAACCAGTTCTTTAATGGTTATATTTTGTCCGGTGGCAAAGTGATAAACCTCACCGGCTCGGCCTTGGTTAATGATTTTATGAATGCCTCGCATCACGTCAGTGATATGAACAAAACTTCGGCTTATTAATCCTCCCTGGTGAAGAGGGATTTTTTGTCCCTTTTTAATTGAGATCACGGACTTAGGTATGATCCTGAAGAGTTGCTGATGAGGGCCGTAAACATTGGCCGAACGGGTAAAACAAACCGGGAAGCCGAATTTTTTATATAGGGTTACTAAAAATAAATCAGCCGCTGCCTTTGATGCGGCGTAGGGAGTAGAGGGATTATAATATGTGAGAGTTTCTTTGAAGTTTTTGCATGGGCCGTAAATTTCCGGCGTTGAAACCTGGATGTATTTTTTTAGATATTTCTTTTCACGCAGGCCATTGGTAAGATTGACTATCCCTAAGCAATTTGTTCTGAACCAATCTTCCGGCGAGTTCCAGCTTAAAGGCACGATGCCCTGGGCGGCGAAATTGACGATGATGTCGGGTTTTTCCCGGTCGAGCCGATTGATTATTTGTTTGGGATTTTTGTTTAGATCAAGCTGATAAAATTTGAATCGGGCCGGCCGCTTGTTTTTTTTGTAAAGATAGGGCAGCATCACCGGCGGATATTCGGGCGATCGGCTTATGCCTATAACTTCAAAATCGCTATTTTCCAGAAAATAGCTGACACAATGACTGCCGGAAAAAGAGTTGCTGCCGATAACGGCTATTTTGTCCATCCTATGGTTTTATTCAAAAAATCATAAAGCATTTCTTTGGTGACCGGCCTTTCGTTTCCGATGATGTTCGCGGCAATGGCGCCGACGGCGTTGCCGATAAAGCCAACCACTTCTGCCGGAGCTTTGCTAAATATCAAAGGAGCGGTAATTGAAAGGAAGGCATCTCCGGCTCCCACCCTATCAATGGTTTTATCAACCAGCGCCGGGATCCGGATAATTTTATTCCTTTGTACCAGAAAACACCCTGCCTCACCCGCCGTAATAATCAAATTTTTATACGAAAACCTATTTTGAAGTTCCTTTACGATTTCTGGAATTCCTTTGTTCCTTTCTCTTGTCTCAAGTCTTATTTCCCGTTCGTCGGCGCACAGATAGTCAGCTTTGGGATATAATGAGATGGTGTGATAGCCCATATTTCCGGCGTTTGCTTGGGCAGTTACGGCTAGAAACCTCGCCTTGGCCGCGATGGTGTTTCTGGCCGCTAAGTCAATCATGCCGTGGCCGAAATCGGCACAGATAACCATGTTGTACTTAGGTACTGTCAGATCAAGCATTCTTTTTAATTCCAAGCTTTGAGCTTTGCTAAGTTCAGAGTCGTTGATTATGTAAAACTCCAGCAGTTTTTGGATGGGGCTTATTTCTATAAATCTTTTTTTGGTTATCGTCGGAGAATTTTTTTTACGGAACAAGAAAAGTTTTATGTTTTTATTTAATGACTTTTTAATAAGATTGATTTGAGATTCTTTTTCTCCCGCCATGGCTAAAAGACCGACCTCGTCACAAAAATTAGACAAGTGATTGGCGATGGCTAAAGAGCCGCCGGGGTAAACCTCTTTTTGCATAAATTTCAGGGCCACGGTCGGCTCTTTGGCGGATTTACCAATGGCGTGTCCAAAATGATATTCGTCCAGGATTGCTTCGCCAATGACAAGAACCCGGATCTTTTTGATTTTTTCCACATAGCCGAATAGGTTATCCCGCGTAAAATGCCGCCCGAATTCTTCAGCGTAAGAAACGGCTTCTGAATGGGGAAATTCCTGATCGGGCCTAATTTTTTGATTGGGTTTGGTTGTCTTCATAAATATACGGCCACTCCAGGATCTTGATTTTTGATTGATCTACTTCCATTTTCTTTCGCCAGGACTCTTTGTCAACCAGCCGGAACAAATGTTCAAATTCTTTTATTAGTGAATCGGGAGATTCTTTTTCCCAGACCAGCTTTTGCAGGGTTTTTTCCGCCCAGGGCCACTGGCTTCCCGGTTTATGCCAGTTATAAGTGTAGCTTCTATCAAACATTTGAACTCGGAACACACGGTATGGTATATCATTAGTAAGATTAGTAAAAGATGTCGGCCCGGAAGCGACGCCCATAAAAAAAAGAGAGTGTTTGATAAGGCACATATCCTGCTCCATAGTGGTTTTATGGTTTTTTACAAAGATAATATTAGACATATGTTTCAAGTCGTCTGGTGCTTCTTGTTGTTGAGCCAAAAGCAGAAAAACAATCTCCGGGTGCTTATTGAGACAATATTCAAATAGATGGCGCCAGGAAGGAATATCAGAGTTGCGGTTTTCGCCAAAAAACGGATTCATCCGCAAGTTGACGGCAACAGGATATTTATCTCCGGCATATTTTTTGATAAAGGCCTTGGCCCAAAGAGCAATGTTGGGCTTGAAGACAAATTGAGGCAGATACCGCTTTTTTAGATAAAAATTTCGCACAAATCCATAATTTCCCGAAGCGGCGCCGCTTTTATTAATATAATGAAATAGGGAAGGGCAGAGAATATATTCTCCCGAATGCTGGGTTAGAAATGATTCAAAATCGTCCCGACAGTTAAATACAAATACCGAGCCCAATTTCGAGTTCAGGTTTAACAAGGGTAGAATTTCGTAAAGAAGCAGTTGAAAGTTTGAGGGACTAAGCCATTTCGACATTTTGGGATTCCAGAGAGGTGTTTTTAGATCGTAAATTAGGGCGATGTCTATCGTATCAATATCGTGCAATTCGGCTAAGCAAAGCGCCCTCATCTGAAATTCCAGAAAACTTCCCAAGGCCGGCGAATTATTATAGAAATTTTCAAAGGCCAAGATCCGCTTCTTGCGTTTTCCCAACGGGCGCGAAACATATTTTAAAAGATTGAATGATCCTAGAAAGTAGAACCTGTACCAACGATTATACAAAACATAGCGGCACCAAAAGTTAAAACGCGGTCTTAAGGATGGCGGTACGAATGTGTCTCTGAAAAAACGGAATAATTCAAGCTTATTCATATCAGCTGAATATTATAAGATTTTGGTTCAGATGTCATATCGACCGATTTGAAATTTAAACAATTTTTGCTAAGATATAAGAGCTTCTTAATGAATAGAGTCGAACAAATTTTTAAAGAACCAAAAATTTCATTCAGCCGATTTTTCAAAAAATATACTGAAAATTTTTTTGATTTGGTTAAATCCATCGATATTGATTCAATTAAAAAATTAGCGGAAGTTCTTTTAGAAGCCAGAGAGCGGGAAGCGACAATTTTTGTTATCGGAAACGGCGGAAGCGCGGCCACGGCCTCGCACTTTGCCGAAGATTTGGCATTGTGCGCCGGTGCCGGAAAAGACAAACCCTTCAGAACCCTAAGTCTGACCGATAACACCTCTTATATAAGTGCTTTAGGCAACGATGAAGGTTATGAAAAAATTTTTGTCGGGCAGCTAAGGAATCTTTACCGGCCAGGCGATATCTTGATTGTTTTTTCAGGAAGCGGAAACTCGCCGAATCTGATTAAAGCGATTGAATATGTCAATTCCAAAGATGGTGATGCTTTCGGAATCCTTGGGTTTGACGGCGGCGAAGCAAAGAGAATTTGCCGCCAGGCCATCGTGATTGATTCACCTAAGGGCCACTATGGTCCAGTGGAATCATTACATCTTTTTCTGATTCATATAATTTCTAACTACTTATTTTCCCGGCTTAACGGCTCGGCTCGTTAAGTACCAGTCAATCGTTTTTTTAAGGCCTACTTTTAAATCAGTTTTAGGAGTCCAGTCGGTGATTTTTTTCATTCTGGTCGTGTCAGCCTGTCTCTCTTTGTGGCCGTCAGAATAAGAAGTATCCCAGACTACTTGATTATTTGTTTTTAACTCTTTTATGATTAGCTTCAATAGGTTTTCCATGGAAATCATTTTGCTGCCGCCGGTATTTATCGGATATGGATCTTCGGCATATCTCATAATTTTTAGCAGGGCTTCGGCTGCATCTTCTACGTAAAGGAAAGAGCGGGTTTGTTTACCTGTTCCCCAAACCTCCACATTTTTATTTTTTAAGCATTTAACTATAAAGGCCGGTATAACATGGGCAATTTTTAAATCAAAATGGTCTCTTGGTCCGTAGGCGTTAGAAAATCTTGAGACTACTACCGGCATTCCTTTTTGATGATAGAACTTGGCCAGCACCTCGCCCATCCTTTTGGCCCAGCCATAACCTTCATTGGTATCTTCGGGCCGGCCTTTTTCTCCTTCTGATTCGGGAGTGGGTATAATCGCATCATGGGGGTAGACACAGACGGTGGAACCCTGCAAAAATTTCTTAACCTTATTTTCAAAAGCGGCTTTTATCGGATACATTTGCAGAAGCATATTTTCTTCAAACATTTCTATGTGATGTTCCCGGTTGTATCCGATATTGGTGACTTTTGCGGCCAAATTGAAAACAAAATCCTGACCCTCGGTTGCTTTTAAGCAATTTTTATAGTTCCTTAAATCAAGCTTCAAAAACTCTATTTTATTTTTGACACTTTTTAAATTATCCAAAGAGCCGTTGGATAAGTTATCAGCAACCCTAACTTTTGCTTCTATTTTGACTAACTTTTCAACTAAGAAACTTCCTATAAATCCGGCTCCGCCGGTAACAAGAATTCTCTTGTTTTTTAGATTTAGAGACATTTTTTTATAGTAATGAAAAATCTTATTTTTGTAAATATAATTGAGTAAATTGAGTAATAAGAAAAAGATAACGGGACTTGGCCTAAGTCCCGTTTATCATTCGGAAATCGTTTTCACTCAACCCTTGCTTGAATCGCGCCTGACTGAACCTCGGGCAGGCGAAGAAGCTTCGGGTTTTTCTACCTCCCAATGACGCCATTGCCGGGGTCTTTTTTTCTTTTTGAGCGGAACAATTTCCTTTTGGGGCGGCTTCGCGGAAATTTTAGAATTTTCACTCACTATCTTGACTCTCCTTTCTAAAACTAAACGCGAAAGTCCGGTGCTGATTTAATTTTTTAAAAAATAAAAAGAAATGTAAAGAAAAATTTGTTGA